>CAZKFX010000047.1:0-1791 GCA_964552375.1 uncultured Candidatus Saccharibacteria bacterium | reverse complement strand
ATAGAAATAAAAAAAGAAGACGGCGGGTGGGGAATAAAAAAGCCGTCTTCTATTTAAGGTGAAAGTCTTCTTATACTACACAAAAAAGAATTTGTCAAGAGGTAGTTCTTTGAAAAATTCTAAAAGTGAGATTGGAAAATTTTTTTTAAAATTAAAAAAGATTGAAAGAAAAAAATGAGAAGATTTGCTTTTTTAGTTCACCCGCGAAGTTCTGCGAGAGAAGACATGGGGAAAGTATTTTTTCCCTTTTACTTTGTTCCAGAAAAAATCCTTCAAAAATTTATTCCTTTTTTAAATCCTATCGTAGGAGGAAAGGTTGTTTTTCCTAAAAACAAAGAAATTAAAGGTTGGATAATCTGGGTACCACTTTTGGGAAAGCAAATTTTTGCTTTTCCTAAGGAGTTTGTTTTAAGAAAAATCATTAAAGCTATAGAAGTGGCAAAAAAATTGGGAGCAAAATGGGTAGGATTGGGAGAATTTATCAGTTGTATTACTCGGGGAGGAAAAGATTTAATAGGAAGAGTGGATGGAGTCTTTATTGATAATGGAAAATTTTTAACTGCGACTTCAATTGTCAAAGCCATTAAAAAAATAAGTGAGATTAAAAAGATAGATTTATTGAAAGAAAAAATAGCTATTGTTGGAGCTGGAGGAAGTATTGGAAAAGGAGTAGCTCTTTATTTTGCAGAGAAAAACTATCCTTTAATTCTTATAGACAAAAGCCGAAAAATTAAAGCGATGGAAGAAATTTTTTCTCGGTTTAAAAATGTAATTTTAAAAAGTGAAATTTCACAAATAAAACCTGCTAAAATAGTAATTGTGGCTACTTCTTCAACAGAAAATTTAATAAAAGCTGAAGATTTAGGTAGAGAAACCATAGTTTATGATATTACCCAGCCTCGTAATACCTCTCCTGAGATTTTAAAAAAAAGAAAAGATATTACAATTGTTGACGGAGGAATTTTTGATACTCCCTTGATTGACTATGGAGTAAATATTGGATTAAAAAAACACCAGGCTTATGCCTGTTTAGCAGAGACAATAATTTTAACATTGGAAGGAAGAGAAAGGCATTTTCTACAAGAAGCTACACCAGAGAATATAAAAAAGGGATTAGAATTGTTAGAAAAATATAAAGATTATTTTAAACTAAATATTTTTCAAAGTTTTGGAAAACCCTTAAATGAAAATTTAAAGCCAATTAAATATGGGTTTAAACATTAACTTGCTTTTGCTTAATATTTATTCTTCATTTATTAGTGGATTGTTCATTGTAGTTTTGGGTTTTTTTGTTTTTTTAAAAGGACCTAAAGAGAAATTAAATAGAGTGTTCTTTTTGTTTTGTTTAAGTATGGGAGGGTGGCTTTTGTTTACTTCTGGAATGTATATGAGCAAAACAGATACCTGGAGAATATTTTGGGATAGAACAGTATATGTGGCAGTAGTATTTATTCCTTCTTTAATGTATCATGTGGGAGCAATTTTTTGTGGTAGAGAAAAAGAAAATAAAAAGAAAATTTATCTTGGTTATTTTCTCTCATTTGTTTTTCTTATTTTAAGCAGAACTGATTATTTTGTTACTGATCTTTATAAATATGAATGGGGATGGCATACTCAAGCTAAAATTCTCCACCATATATTTTTGATATTTTTCTTTTGGTGGGTGGTATCTTTTTTATATAACATTTTTACTTTTTATAAAATTTCAAAAAAAAGAAAAGCGTCTCAAAGCAAAATAAACCAATTGAAATATCTAATGGTTGGCTTTGGAATTTTAAATTTAGGAGCTTA
>CAZKFX010000046.1:0-1820 GCA_964552375.1 uncultured Candidatus Saccharibacteria bacterium | reverse complement strand
AAGAGGCATTAATTCCCTTTCCTTCCAAAAAATATTTCCTTACTGTTCTTCCTGCTCCTTTTGGAGCCACCATTATCACATCAATATCTTTGGGAGGGACAATTCCTGTATATTTTGAATAAACAATCCCAAAACCATGAGAAAAATAAAGAGCCTTTCCTTTTGTCAAGTATTTTTTTATTTTTGGCCAAATGGCAATTTGACCTGCATCAGAAACCAAAAGACAAATTATTGTCCCCCTTTTTACCGCTTCTTCAATCTCAAACAAATTTTCTCCTTCTTTCCAACCATCAGCTATTGCCTTTTCCCAACATTTATCTTCGGGCCATTGGGGCGAAGGTTTTCTTTGACCAACAATGACATTAAAACCTTGATCTCTTAAATTCTGAGATTGAGCAGGTCCTTGCACTCCATATCCAATAACAGCTATAATTTCATCTTTTAAAACCTCTCTGGCTTTCTCTAAAGGAAATTCTTCTTTTGTAATTACATTTTCTAAAACTCCACCAAAATTTATTTTAGCCATAGTTTATTTTTAGTTTTATAAAGATGGAAAGGACCTTTATTTTCATTACTGCTTTCTTTTTTATCTTTAATAAACAAAAATTTCTTTTATTTCAATAACCATTAAAATCCTCAAAAAATCCCTCCAATTTTCACTTTAAGGCAATAGCTTCAATTTCTATTAGAGCTCCTTTTGGTAAACTTTTTACCTCAACTGTCGCTCTGGCTGGTTTTTGTGAACCAAAAAATTTACTATAAATTTCATTCACTTTTTGAAAATCTTGAATGTTTGTCAAATAAATAGTTGTCTTTACTACTCTATCTAAAGAAGAATTTCCAGCTTCCAATACCGCCTTCAAATTTTTTAAGACTTGTTCTGTCTGTTTTTCTATTCCCTCTAATAACTTTCCAGTCTCAGGATCAATCCCAATTTGACCAGAACAAAAAATCAAATTTCCAGCTTCTATTGCCTGAGAATAACATCCTACAGGTTGAGGAGCTTTTTGACTTTTTATTTCTTTAATTGTCATAAAATTTTAAATTATTTATTTTTCATTAGACCTTTTTATCAAAAATTCAATTATCTTTTTCTTTTTTTCTTTTATTTCATTTAAACTTTCTTTGGCATCTTTTATTTCTTTTTGCAAAATTTCTTTTTGTGATTGAGGAGCGCCTTTTTTTTCTATTCTTGAAAGTTCTTTTTGAGCTGTTTCAACTTGGTTTTTTAACTCAACTTCTTTTTCTAAAGAACATTCCTTTTCACTAAAGAGATTTAAAATTTTTATTAAATCTTCTGTAACTTTGCCTTTTTCTAAAAAATCCCTACAACTTTCAATTATCTCATTTTTTATTTTTCTTATTTTTCTTTCTATTTCTGAAAAGTCTATCACTTTTACTTCACCTTCTTTTTTTGTCTCTCCATTAGTAGGAAATCCAAAAAACTCAAGATTATTTAATAAAGCTTGATTTATTTCTAAAGCAACTGTGTCTGGTACCTCTTCTCTCTCTTTTTGAAGATGAAATAAAATTTCTTTTATCCATTCTCTTGCTTCTTTCTCTAACTCTTTTTCTTCTTCTCTCCTCTCAAAAATCTTACTTTTTTCAAATTTCATATCTTTATTTAATTAAATATCACACTTTCTTGGAAAATCAAATTTTATTTATACCTCAGAGCTTCCACGGGATTCATTGTTCCCGCCTTTTTTGCTGGAAAAAACCCCGAAATGAAACCATGATAAAACAACCTTAGCCTCTGTTCCTGTTAAATGGCAAAAAGATTTTCTTTTTAATTTTGACAAAAGCCAACTTTACTTGCC
>CAZKFX010000045.1:0-1848 GCA_964552375.1 uncultured Candidatus Saccharibacteria bacterium | reverse complement strand
AAGCTTTAGAAAACGGAATCAAAATGAACATTTTTGGTCACAACACAATCAGAGGGGCTGCTGGTCAATCTATTTTAAATGCCGAATACTGGGTAGAAAAATATTACTCTTGAATAATCTCTCTATAAGCCCTTTCTGTTTCTTTTGGTATTTTATCTAAAAAAATCTCTTTGACTCTTTTTTCTTGTGATTAAATACTTTGAAAATTTTTACTCTAACATTCTTAAGAATGTCAAAATGTTTTAAATTGTAAATTGTTTCAATTAAGGTCGAATTTGAGAAAGAGAACTATTTTAAAGTTTTTTAAAAAGATAAAAAACAAGGATACTATAGAAAATTTGAGAAATTAGAATTGAAAAAACTGCTCCCCAAATTTTAAAAAGAGGAATTAGGGATAAAAACAAAATTAATTTTAAAATCTCCGGGGTAAAATTTAAAATGTAAAGTTCCTTTCTTTTGGCTTCAGCTATAAAAACTGTAGCCAAAAAAGAAAAAGGAGATAAGATTAAAATTAAAGATAGTACCTGAGAATAAATCACACACTCTGCATAATTTGGGAAGAAAATTTTAAACAGAAAAGGACAAAAGAAAAAGTAAATGAATGTTAAAGGAATCGAAATTAAAAAAAGCTTTAAAAACTTATTTAAAATTCTCTTTTTCACCTCTTTTTCTTTTAAATTTCTTTCTGCCATTTTAGGTAAAGCTAATGGTGAAAAAGGAATTAATTCCTGTAATCTTTGAATTATTCTCCAGGCAAAAGAGAAGATAGCTACAGCTACAGGTCCTAAGGTTTGCCACAAAATTATTTTGTGCATCTGAGAGGAAATTATAAGGGGCAAATTCATGAAGGTTAAATGTTTTCCAAAAGAAATTGCTTCTTTGTCTTCTTTTGTAGTTCTTTCTATTTTTTTTCTTGTCAAAAGCCAAAACAAAAAATTTGGAAAAGAAAAACCCAAAAAATACCCCAAAATTACTGAGATCGCTTTCGGGTTAAAATAAATAAAAGAAATTAAAATAAAAGCTCCAAAAAAATGAGTGATAATAAAATAAATATTCTGAATATCAAATCTTTTTTTACCTTGCCAAAAAGCAAAACAAAGAGAAAAAAAAGAAGTCAAAGGAAAGAAGATACCCGCAATTAAAAAAGAAATTCCTAATTCAAAATTTCTATGCAAAAAATACCAAAGAGAAATTCCAAAAATAATTAAAAAATTAAAGAATCCAAACTTTAATTTTTCTTTTTCACAAAGAAAAAAAGTTCTTTCTTTCTTTTTAGCTACCGCTCTTATTAAGGCAATGTTGATTCCAGGAAGAGAAACAATTCCCAAAATGGTTGCGACAGAGAGGACGTATTGGTAAACGCCGTAAACTTCCTTTGTAGCAAAATGAGCAAAGGTCATTAAAATTAAAAATGAGGTTAAAAAAGAGAAAATTCTTCCTAAAATCCACCAAAAAGAGCTTTCAAAAAAATAAACCATATCTGTCTTTGTATATTTTTCAGTCCATCTTAAAAACTGGTAAAATTTTTTCTTGAAATTCATTGAATCTAATGTATCATAAAAAGTATAAAAATTTTAGTGAAAAAATTCAGCAAAATGAGTGAAAAAAATTTAGGTTCTATTTTAATAATCTTGGCAATGGCAATCTTTGGATTTTATGGAATTTTTGTCAGGTTTTTAAGTTTGTCTCCTCAATTAATTCTTTTTTTCAATTCGCTTTTTGTTGTTTCCATTTTGTTTTTTGCTTTTTTAAAAACAAAAGAAAATTTCAAAATAAAAAAACATAGAATAATCATTTTTCTTTTAGGTTTAGCCTTTTTAGCAAATAATTTATGTTATTTTAAAGCTT
>CAZKFX010000044.1:0-1870 GCA_964552375.1 uncultured Candidatus Saccharibacteria bacterium | reverse complement strand
GGAAGGATAATTGGAAGTTTAATTGGAGGAATAGTTTTAATTTTTCTTGGCGAATATTTTAAGGAAAAATATCCAAAATATAGTCAGGTTTTAACTGGGGGTGGAATTGCTATTTTATATTTCTCAGCCTTTGCTGCTTTTAATTTATACCAACTCATTGATTTAATGTTAGCTTTCCTTTTTATGACAATTGTTACTTTAACAGCAGGGGTTTTATCTTTAAGATATAATGCCTTACCTATTGCTTTTATTGGAATTATTGGTGGTTTTTTTACTCCTTTTATGTTAGGAGTGAAAAATTTTCAGACCAATCCCAATGTTCTCTTTGGTTATATTGTTCTTTTAAATTTAGGAATTTTAGGTATTTGTTCATTTAAAAATTGGAGAATACTTTCTCTTTTTGGATTAATTTTCACTTATCTCTCTTTTGGAAATTGGTTTTTAGCTTTTTATAAACCAGAAAATTTCTTTTATACCCAATTTGTTTTAACTGTCTTTTTCCTTCTTTTTGTCTTTATTACTCTCTTTTATCACTTTCTTCAAAGAAAAAAAGCAGAATGGCAAGATTTAGGATTAATGACCATTAATGCCTTTGTTTATTTTGCTTGGAGCTATGACATTTTAATTGAAAATTTCAGAAATTTTGTAGGATTTTTCGCTGCTATTTTAGCTCTTTTTTATTTTATTTTAGCTTATTTTGCCTATCTAAAGAAGCTAAAAGATACTAATTTGATCTTATTTTTATCAGCAATTTCACTTTTGTTTTTAACCATAGCTATTCCTCTTCAATTAAGACAATATTGGATTACTATTGCCTGGGCAACAGAAGGAGTAATTCTTTCTTGGCTTGGTTTTCGTTTGAAAAGTTACCATTTAAGAAATTTTTCTTTATTAGTTTTCTCTTTGGCCCTAATAAGGCTCTTTTTCTATGATATGGATATGGGTTTGAAAATTGAGGAATTTTCTCCAATTTTTAACAAAAGATTTTTTGTATTCTTTTTTAACATTTTAGCCTTCTATTTAGCTTCTTATATTTGGTATTTGGGTAAAAAAGAAATTAAGATTGAAGAAAGATTTGTTTTACCCACCCTTTTAATTTTGGCTAATTTTCTTACTTTTTGGATTTTAAGTTTTGAAATTTCAGGATTTTTTGATAAAAAGATTGTCCAGTTAAGACAACCAGCTGAAATAACAATTTATGATTATCAAAGATGTTTGTATTATCAAAAAAGAGGATTTGTACCCAAAGAATGTTTGGGAATAGATTGGGAGAAAATAAAGAATTTTCAATTTCTAAAAAATCTTTCAATTTCTCTTTTTTGGGCTTTATATGCAATAATTCTATCTTTGATTGGGGTTTTCAAAAGATACAAACCTATCCAGACAGCAGGTTTGGTTTTAATTGGATTAATTATAGGAAAGTTAATCTTTTACGATATTCCAGGTAAAGATCTAACTTTGACTCAAAATTTCCTTCTTTCTTTTATCTGGTTAATTTATTCAATAATTATTATTTGTTTGGGGATATTTCTTAAATATCCCCAATTGAGAGTTTTAGGGTTAGGTTTTTTATGGTTAATGATTTTTAAGGTTTTTCTTTATGACACTTTTAAATTGAAAGAATTGTATCGGGTTGCCTCTTATATTAGTTTGGGTATAATTTTATTAATTACAGCCTATCTTTATTTTAGGTTTCGGGAAAAAATAAAAGATTTTTTCTTTGAGATATGAAATTTTTAAAAAATTTTCTTTTAGGAACAATTTATTTTATTTTTTTATTTCTCATTTTTAATTTAGTATTTGCTGATTTTGATATCAAAAAATGGAAATATCAAAAAGAAATAAAAGTAAAAAACATTTTCTCTCCAAC
>CAZKFX010000043.1:0-1901 GCA_964552375.1 uncultured Candidatus Saccharibacteria bacterium | reverse complement strand
TTCTGTAATGGGACTTTTCAATTATATTAATCGTTTCAACAACACTTTAGCTATTTTGCCAAAATAATTAATTTATCCTATTTTTATGCACTTTATTTTAGCTTCATTGGCTATCCAAGCCATAGGGTAATAGTTTTTGTTGTATTATTAGTAGTAATTGAATATGTTTGGTATGCAGGAAATGGAAACTTTCTGCTATTTTTCAAACTAATCTTGACAAAAAGATTTATTTAATTATAATTTCATTAAACAAACTTACTGACCGGTAAGTAAGATATGGTTACGGCAAAACGAAAAATTTTAAAAACTGCCTCTCAGCTTTTCTCTGAATTTGGCTTTTTAGGAATTTCAATGCAAAAGATAGCCCAAAAGCTTCGAATTACTAAACTTGCCATTTACCATCATTTCAAGAATAAAAAAGAAATTTATTTTGAGGTTTTGAATAATTCCGTGAAGAGATTAAAAAAGGAAATATGTTTAAACGCTTCTTTGCTCAAAAAATAGCTAATTTTGTTAAAAACAAAACCGAACTATTTGACAATGATGTTGAGATGATTACCAACATATTTAAAATCTTCCCCCCTCCCCTTACAATAAGAAAAGGAAAAGACGAGAAAGAAAATAAAAAAATTCAAATAAATTCAATCAAAGAGTCATTTTTAAGAAAAAAGGGGTGGGTATATGGTTTTTCTCAAAGGTTTTTAAAAGAGTGGCATCCAAACTATAAAGAAAAATTTATCAAAAATTTCATTTTCGAAGGATGGGAGAGAAAAAATAAATTAAGAGAAAGAGTAGAAAAAGAAGGCTCTTTTACCCCGGCTACTGTTTTAATCTCTCCCTCAATGAGATGTAACTATCATTGTGTGGGTTGTTATGCACAAAACTATACGAAGACAGATGATATGCCAGAAGAACTTTTTGAGCGGATTATTAAACAAGGAGAGGAAATGGGAGTTATTTTTTATACCATATTAGGGGGTGAGCCTTTTTTGATTTTCGATAAAATTTATAGAATTTTCAAAAAATATAATACAGCTTACGCCCAAATTTTTACTAATGGTTCTTTGATTACAGAAGAAATTGCAAAAAAACTTCAAGAATTAGGTAGTCTTTTCCTCCAGTTTTCAATTGAGGGATTTGAAAAAGAAACAGATGAAAGAAGGGGAAGGGGTGCTTTCAAGAGAACAATGAAGGCAATGGAAATTTGCCAAAAATACGGTATTCCCCATGGATTTTCAGTTACCTATACCAGCAAAAATGCAGAAGTTGTCACTTCAGATAAATTCATCGATTTGATGATAGAAAAGGGATGTGTTTGGGGATGGTATTTTCTCTACATGCCAGTTTTTGGAGAAAAAGAAGATATTTCTTTGATGCCTACTCCAGAACAAAGATATCATCTGTGGAGAAGACATTTGGAGATTAGAGACAAAAAACCTATTATTATTGTTGACTTTTGGGGAGATGCACCATTGGTAGGAGGTTGTATTGCAGGAAAGCACTATATTCATATTAACCATAAGGGAGATGTAGAGCCTTGTGTTTTTACTCACTTCGCTCAAGATAATATAAAGGACAAATCTTTAAAGGAGATAATGGCTTCTCCCCTATTTAAAAAATACAGAGAAATTCAGCCTTATGATAAAAATCTTTTACTTCCCTGCCCTCTTATTGATCATCCAAGAATAATCAAAGAATTAGTCAAAAAGTTTAATCTACGTCCAACTCATCCCCAGGCAGAAAATTTTATTCGTGAGTTAGCTCCAAAGATAGAAGAATATTCAAAAAGAGTTCATCACGTTATGGATAAAACATGGAAAGAAAATTATGATCCTTCTTACAAAATAGGTTCTTGTCCTTGGTGTTATAAAAATAAATCTCTTTGATGATTTTGTTTAAAT
>CAZKFX010000042.1:0-1954 GCA_964552375.1 uncultured Candidatus Saccharibacteria bacterium | reverse complement strand
TTTCTTTTACCAATTCTGGAGCGTTAACTTTTGCTTCCACCCATTCTCCCCACTTCCCATAGTTATCCGGCCTCCATTGGCACATAAATTTAGCATAGCAGTAAAGACAAGAATGAGCACAACCTACATATTGATTGATCACCCATTTTGCCCCAGGAATTTTTGTCCGAGTAAAAATTGATTTTGCTTTTATCTTAAAAATTTTAATTTTCATTCATCTTTAAATACTAAAAAGACAAAATTTCACCCTTTTTTACCAAGAGAGCTTCAGAATGGAAATTTTTAAATTTTTCTGGATGTTCTGTGTGAATGGGAACGATAACTTTGGGTTTAATTTTTTCTATAAACTCCCCCAATTCTTTTCCGCTAATGTGCCCTGAAATGTGAGCTCTTTCAAATTTTCCATTTTCTGATAACCCTTGCATTTGAAAGTGCAAAATCCAATTGATAAATCTTTCCTCTGAAATTTCGGCTTCTTCTTCGTGAGGCTCGGTTGAGGCGCGCAAAAAGTAACAATTTTTATCTGGAGCAAAATCTATCAATTCTTGAATCTGGTGAAAATTTAAAATGACAAAATAATCTTTTTTATTTTCCCGAATTTGCTCGCTTTTCACAAAAGGATATTTTTCTGTTAATTCTTTTTCCCATTTTTTAAAAGAAGCTTTCTCTTTAGCATACAAAACAACATTATCAAAATTTACTTTAAAATTTATTCCTTTCTCTTTTAAAAGGAACAAAAACCCAAAATAGTTAAAAGGCAAAGCCATTTTCCTTTTGAGTGTTTTTGATAGAACCAGTAATGTTTGAAATCTTGTTGTATCTGTCATTGAATAATCAGCAACTATTAAACCCTTTACATTTTTTAATTTCTCTTTTGCTCTCTCGTAGATTATTTTTTCAGAAAGAATTTCTTTTTCCAAAATTCTCGTTCCCTCGCAAAGGAAAATATCTATCCTTTCTCTTTTTAAAATCTCAAAAATCCTTTCTTTCTCTTTCTCTGAAAGCTCAGATAACCTAAAATCTCCAGAATACAAAACATTTTTTGATCCTTTAATCAAATACATTGTCGCTCCCAAAATCGAATGATCAACAGGAATAGGTAAAACTTCCAAATTTTTAATC
Organism: uncultured Candidatus Saccharibacteria bacterium; assembly: GCA_964552375.1. Lineage (GTDB taxonomy): Bacteria > Patescibacteriota > Minisyncoccia > Minisyncoccales > CAZJYT01 > CAZJYT01. The sequence goes on along the minus strand of CAZKFX010000042.1, from coordinate 832 downwards.
TTGAAAGGCTGATAAAAATTAAAAGTTTGAAAGTTTCTTTTTAATTTTTTTCTTTTTTTGGAATCTTTTTGTGTTCTTGGAAAGGAAATTTCAACAATTTCATTTTCTAAATTAGAAGTTTTAATAATTTCCAAAACCTCCAAAATCTTTTTTGTTTCATTAGAGCAAAAAGTGGGAATGTTTTCATCTAAAAAAGAAATGTATCCTGCATGATCTAAGTGAGCGTGAGAAAGCAAAACAGCATCTATTGAAGGTTCTCTATAATCAAAAAAATTAAAATTTTCTCTTTTTAAAATTTCAATTAAATCTTTTCGATAAATTCCCTCAATTTTAGGAATTAAATCCAAAGCCAAATAATCTTTAATCCCATGAACTGCCCTCGGCTGAACAAATTCTTCAAAAAATTTCCTAGCTTCTTTATAGCTTTTCCCAAAATCCAAAAAAATTTTTGTTCCCCTATCTTCCAGCAAAATTTTATTCCCTCCGATCTCATTCACTCCACCAAAAAAACTAATTTTCATAATGAGAATCTCTTATCTCAAAAATTTTGTTTCTTTCTTTAAAACCTTTTATTAGTTTTATCTTTGATTCAGGAATTTTAAAATAAACACTCAAAAGTTTTACTACTTCCCTATTTGCTCTCCCTTTTTCTGGCTTTGCTTTAACTTTCACCTCAAAACTATCTTCAGATTTTTTAATCACCTCCTCTTTTTTTGAATTTGGAAAAACTTTAACTTTTATTAGCATTAAAGTTATAAATTTTATATTATTGTAATAATGAAAAAAATAAAAGAAATCCTCTCTATTGATTGGAGAAAAAACACACTTTTTC
>CAZKFX010000041.1:0-2350 GCA_964552375.1 uncultured Candidatus Saccharibacteria bacterium | reverse complement strand
AGAATTCATACTGGAATTGGGGCTTCAGATATTCATATTAAATATAAGTTTAATTCAACGAGAGAAAAAGTTTTAGAACAAGGGGTAACCGCTGTAAAATATGCTAAAAAATTTGTTGATGAGGTAGAGTTTTATGCTGAAGATGCAGGAAGAGCAGATTTGAACTTTTTGGCAAAAATGGTTGAAAAGGTAATTGAAGCTGGAGCTAAAATCGTTAACATTCCAGATACCACAGGTTATTGCTTGCCAGATGAATTTGGAAAAAAAATTAAATTTCTTTTTGAAAATGTCAAAAATATTCATAAGGCTATTATTTCTGTTCATTGTCACAATGATTTAGGATTGGCTACTGCTAATACTTTAGCTGGAATTTTAAACGGAGCCAGACAGGTGGAAGTAACTATTAATGGAGTAGGGGAGAGAGCAGGGAATACTGCCTTGGAAGAAATTGTAATGATATTGAAAAGTCATAAAAATTTAAATTTTTTTACTAAAATTAATCCCAAAAAAATCACTTCTATCTCAAGATTGGTTTCAAAACTAATGAGAATGCCTGTTCAACCTAACAAAGCAATTGTAGGAAGAAATGCTTTTGCACACTCTTCTGGAATTCATCAAGATGGAGTCCTAAAATATAGACAAAATTATGAAATTATCAATCCGGAAGATGTTGGACTTTCAGAATCTCAAATTATCTTAACTGCTAGATCGGGTAGGAAGGCTTTAAAGTATAGATTAGAAAAATTGGGTTACAAAATTGGAAAAAAACAATTAGATAAAATTTACAAAAAATTTTTGGAATTGGCAGACAAAAAGAAAGAGATTAATGATGAGGATTTAAGAATTTTAGTGGGAGAGAAAAAAGAAAAAAAGGGGGCAAAATTAGAATTGTTGCAAGTAATTTGTGGTACTCCTTTAATTCCTAGTGCCACAATTAAATTAAAAATTGATGGAAAAGAAGAAAAAAGCTTTGCTTTTGGAAATGGACCTGTAGATGCTTCATTTAAAGCCATTGACAAAATCATTAAAAAGAAAATTCACTTGGAAGAATATTTGGTTCAGGCAGTAACTGGAGGTTCAGATGATGTGGGAAAGGTTCATGTTCAAATAAAGTACAAAAATCAAATTTATTATGGATTTGGAGCAGATACTGATATTGTAGTAGCCTCCGTAAAAGCCTATTTGGATGCCTTAAACAAAATTATATGAATTTACTCGAAGAAATTGAAAAAGCTAGCCAAAATTTAAAAGGGGTGGCCAAAAACACCCCTTTGGAATTGTCTCAGAGATTATCTAAAAAATTTAAAGCAAATATTTTTTTAAAAAGAGAGGATTTACAAGAAATTCGCTCTTTTAAAATTAGAGGGGCTTTTAATAAGATAAAAAATTTACTTTCTAAAGATTTAAAAAATGGAATTGTTTGTGCTTCGGCAGGAAATCATGCTCAAGGGGTGGCTTTTTCTTGTAAAAAATTAAAAATAAAAGGGGTAATTTTTATGCCTCAAGTCACCCCTCCTCAAAAGGTTGAAAGAGTAAAATATTTTGGAGAAAATTTCGTAGAAATAAGATTAGAAGGGGAAAATTTTGATGAAAGCCAAAAGATAGCTAAAGAATATGTCAAAAAAAAGAAAGCCTTTTTTGTCCATCCATTTGATGACAAATTGGTAATTGCAGGGCAAGGAACCATTGGAAAAGAAATTTACGAAAAATTAAAAGGGAAATTGGATATTGTTTTGGTGCCAATTGGAGGAGGGGGTTTAATTTCTGGAATTTCAATTTATTTGAAAGAAAAAAATCCAAATATAAAAATTTATGGAGTAGAGCCAGAAGGTGCAGCGAGTATGTATGAATCTTTAAAGAAAGGTAAAATTGTAAATTTAAAAAATATTGATACTTTTGCGGATGGGGTTGCTGTTAAAAAACCAGGAAAAATTACATTTAAAATTTGTCAAAAATATGTAGATAAAGTATTGAAGGTTCCTGAAGGAAAAATTGCCCAAACAATGATAGAGCTTTATCAAAATGAGGGTATAGTTACAGAACCTGCTGGAGCTTTAAGTACTTCTGTTTTAGATTTTTTGGCAAAAGAAATTGAAGGTAAAACAGTTGTCTCTATTATTTCTGGGGGCAACAATGATCTTTTAAGATATCCTGAAATTTTAGAAAAAAGTTTAGTTTGGCAGGGAAGAAAGCATTATTTTTTAGTAGAATTTGCTCAAAAGCCAGGACAACTAAGAAAATTTGTTAACAATGTTTTGGGACCTAAAGACGACATTGTCTTGTTTGAATATGTAAAGAAAAATGAAAAAGAAAAAGGACCTGTATTAATTGGGATTGAATTGCAAAAAAG
>CAZKFX010000040.1:0-2744 GCA_964552375.1 uncultured Candidatus Saccharibacteria bacterium | reverse complement strand
ACCATAGGAGCTAAAATTAAAGGTAAGAGACCTACCGAAAGAGCAATTAAACTTGGAATTAAACCTATTAATACTCCAGCTTCCACTCCCAAGCTTTTTGTCGCTAAAAACAAAACCGCATTTACTAATGGACCGGTGATAAATTGATTTTTAAAAAGAGGAGCAAAAAGAGCGACTGAAAGTAAAAAGCTAAATTCTAAAACCGCTAAAAGATTGCTTCTATTTAAAATTAAAAGCTTAGTTTTATTCATAAATTTTTACCTCTCTTTTTTTAGGAAAAAATTTAGTATAACAGATCGATTTGACCTTTTCTTTTGAGGTAAAAAATTTTTCATATACCTCCTTTACTACCGGATTTTCATCAGGCAATCTTATTTTTGATCTTAAATCAATTTTATAAAGCGATCTTCCTCTCTTTTTTCTGATCTCAAAATTGGTGGGTAGAGGTTGTCCTCCTCCTCCAATACATCCCCCAGGGCAAGCCATTACTTCAATATAATCATAAGAAGAAGGATTTTCTTTTATTTTTTCTATCACCTTTTTTGCATTACCTAATCCACTCAAAATGGCAATTTTAATTTTTTTATCCCCAATTTTAATCTCTGCCTCTCTTATTCCTTCTTTACCTCTTATTTGTTTTAATTCTATTTTAATATTTTTCTTTTTAAAAGCCAATTTTTTCCCAACATATCTCAAGGCAGATTCCATTACTCCTCCTGAAGTTCCGTAAATTATTCCTGCGCCACTTGGAAAGCCTAAAGGCAAATCTGGTTCTCTTTCTTCAATTTTTTTTAGATTAATTTTTTCTTCTTTAAATAATCTTGCTAATTCTCGAGTAGTTAAGACATAATCTACCGGAGCTATTCCATTAATTTTTAACTTTTCTCTTTTTATCTCATATTTTTTAGAAATACAGGGCATTATAGAAACTACCACAATTTTTTTAGGATCAATTCTTTCTTTTTCTGCCCAAAAAGTTTTGATTAAACCTCCTAAAATAATATGAGGAGATCTTACTTCAGTTAAATGGGGAATAAGCTCTGGATAATAAAACTCTACAAATTTTACCCAGGAAGGACAGCAACTGGTAAACATTGGCAGTTTTTCTTTTTTTTCTAGTCTTTCAATTAATTCTTCTCCTTCTTCTAAACTGGTGAAATCAGCGCCTACACAAGTATCAAAGACTAAATCTGCCCCCAGTTTTTTAATTGCACTGACTAACTTTTTTGTTACATCCTCTCCTAACTGAAAGCCAAATTCCTCACCAATGGTTACTCTAATCGCAGGTGCAAATTGAAAAATCAAAATTTTTCCTTTTTCTGAAAAAGGAGCTCGAATCTCCTCAAACTCACTTTTTCCTTCAAAAGCCCCCGCTGGACAATGCAAAAGACATTGCCCACAAAAGACACAGTCTTTGTGGGGGTCTTTAGAAGGAGCTACCTGAAATAAATGCCCCTTTTTTCTTATCTCTAAAAAGCCGACCCCTTGATTTTTACAAACTTCTACACAATTTCTACAATCAATACATTTTGAACTATCAAAAATTAAACAATTAGAGAAATTATAAATAGGATAATTTTTCTTTCTATCTTTAAATCTACTAATTTCAACTTTGTATTCTCTAGCTAATCTTAAAAGCTGACAATTAAAATTGTAGACGCAATCTATACATTCTTCACAATGCTGACTAAAAATTAGTTCTAAATTAATCTTTCTTGCTCTCTTTACTTTTTCAGAATTGGTGAAAATTTCCATTCCTTCTTCTATTTTTGTCGCACAGGCCGGAAAAAGCCCCTTTTTTCCTTTAATTTCTACTACACAAATTCTGCAATTTGCTTTTACCTTTAAATCTGGATGATAGCAAAGGGTGGGAATTTCAATGTTGTTTTCTTTTGCTACTTCTAAAATTGTTTTTCCTTCTTGAGAGAGGATTTTTTTGTTATCAATGACAATTTTGATTTTTTTTACTTTTTCCATAAAAGTTTTTTAATTAAACTTTCAAATGGAAGAGATACCGCTTTTCCCAAAGCACAAAAGCTGGTATTTTTCAAAACAAAGAACAAATCTTCTAATTTTTCTTTTTCTAATTTTCTTTTTTCTATCATTTCAGCCAATCTAAAAACCCCTTCTCTACAAGGGACACATCTATCACAGTTTTCTTTCAAGAAAAGATTTACCCAATTTTTCATTAAAGAAAAAGGATCAGTTTTTTCTTTATTAAAAACAATAATAGAAGCTAAACCCCTTATTTTTTGATTTAATTCTCTTTTTAATAAAATCTCTCCCAAAGCTCCTCCTCCAACTTGGACAAAGAAATCAAAATCTGGAAGATTGTTTGTGCTTTTCAAAACTTCTAAAATTGAAAAATCTATTGGTAATTCAAAAACACCTGGATTTTTTACCTCACCACTAATACAATAAAATCTTTTGTTTTGATATTCATTATTAAATACCTTTCCTACATAATAAAATGTTTCTACATTATTTATTAAAGTTGGATAGCCAAAAAGCCCTCTTTCAGTAGGAAAAGGAGGTTTTAAAGTAGGTAAAGGAGTTTTACCTTCAATAGCTTGGATTAAAGCTGTTTCTTCTCCTGCCAAATAACCTTCTGGTTTTTCAAAAAGAATAATCGGCAAATTTTTAATCAATTTTTTTAATTTTTCCTTGAATTTTTGATAATAATCTTTTTTTAGATATAAAAAGGCTTTTTCAGCCTTGAGGGTAAAAAGAGCAATCTTTATTCC
>CAZKFX010000039.1:0-2769 GCA_964552375.1 uncultured Candidatus Saccharibacteria bacterium | reverse complement strand
ATTCAGCCAAAATTACAAATAGCCAAAGCAATGGAAATTGCCAAAAAAGACCCTCAGATTCAGCAATTAATGAAAGATTATGGATTGGAGATTAAAGAGGTAAAATTGCAAGATGGCAAAGCATATGTTTTACTTGCTTTACCTGAAGAGAAACTACCTTCTGGATTAACTAAAGGTAGAGTGCGAGGTCCTGGACAATTTTTTATTGCTTATAAAGACCCTAAAACAGGTGAAATAATAGAAACTTGTGGATCTGTAGCTGAAATAGATCTTAAAAAAAAGAGAGTTGGGAAATTAGAATTGATTGGAAAGGAAAAAATTAATCTTCCTTCTTTAACTGAAGAGGAGAAAGCTAAAGCAATTGAAATTGCCAAATCTGAGCCAAAAATTCAAGAAATGATTCCTGGTTTAAAAGAAAGTGAAGTAGATGTTAAACCTTTACCTCCTTTTAAACTTCGTTTAGATGAAGATCCTGATGAGGGAATAAAAGTTATTCCTGCTGATTTGGAAAAAATAGTTAATGTAATTTTCAAGTCCAGAGAAAATGAATTTGTGGTAACAGTTAACTTAACTGAAAACAAAGTAATAGGGATAGCTTCAATTTCAACTGGAAAGATTGAAAGACCTGAAAAATTTCAAGAAGAATTTCCTTCACAATTTTCTGATGATGAAAAAATTATAAAAGAAGCTGTGAAATTGGTGGCAGAGTCAGAAAAAATTCCTTATAGATGTCCTTTGAAGTTGTTGGGAAGCAAAATAAATTTTAAGAGCGGAAAGCCTACAAAAATTCAGTTAACATTAAGTTGTGGAGAGAAAGTATTTGAAGCGAAGATTGATTGGCAGAAAAAGAAGGTAATATCATTCAGAGAGAAATAAATCATAAAATAAAAACTTTTTGAATTAGTAAGAATTTTTTCACCAAAGAAAAAACCCATCTCGGAGTAATTTTTTATTCAAGTTAACTCCCTATTTTTAAACAATTTCTAACTTCATCTATTATGTGAGTACTATATTAAAATCGTCTTTCTGGCGGTTTTTTGGTAAGATAAATCAAGAGGTAAAGTTTTTTGTGATAAAATAGAAATATGCGTATAAAAATTCTAATTGGTTTAATAATTTTGATCAGTTTGAGTTTGGGAGGATTTTTTGTTTATAAAAATTTCTCTTTCCAAAATAAACAAAAGATAGAAGAGAAAATTAAACCTCTTCAAAGTGGGGAAAAGATTAAAATACCTGAAATTGAAACACCTGAAAAAACTGCTAAAGAGAAAAAGGTTGAAAAAGAGAAAGTTAAAACAGTGAATATTCCCAAAGAAATATTACACAATTGTATTGGCTTTTTAATTGGAAGTACTTTTGAAATTGAAACAGTGAAAAAAATAAAAGCTGGCTGGATAAGACCTCATCCCGGACCTTTTGTTTGGGGTTTTATCGAAAAGAGTAAAGGAAATTATGATTTTTCTATTACTGATAATTTTGTTAAAACAGCACAAAATAATAATGTTGCAATTTTAGCTACTATTTGGCCCTTTGCTGAATGGGACCAGAAAACTTGTAGTCCAAAAACCTGCCAAGTTTCGTTTGAAGATCAATTTTACTTTGAACTTCCAAAATCAAGATGTGCACCTTGCAATATGGAAAATTATAAACAATTCCTTAAAAAGTTAGTAGAAAGATATGATGGAGAGGGAATAAATGACATGCGGGGATTGAAAATACCAATAAAATACTATGAGATCTTAAATGAACCTGAGATGCGAGAACCTTTTCTTACCTTTTTTAAAGGTACAGAAAAAGAATATGTAGAAATTTTAAAAGCCAGTTTTGAAGCTATAAAAGAAGTTTGTCCAGATTGCAAAGTCTTACATGGAGGAGTAGCAGGAATAGAACCAAAAATGATTTCTTTTTGGTCAAAAGTTTTTGATTTGGGAGCTGAAAAATATTTTGATATTGCTAACATTCATTTTATCAATTTTGGAGACAGAAATACTCTTAATGTAAAACCATTTAAAGATTTACTTGAAAGGAAAAAAATCAAAAAACCAATTTGGGTAACTGAAGCTGAATATGGTAAAGATAAAAATCAAGAAATAGAATCTACAGTTGAAAAAGCTCTTTTAGAAGGAGCTAAGAAAATATTTTTTACTAAATTTGTCATTGGAAGTAGTGCCCCTCCAATTCCTGGTCAATATTCTACGCAATATATAAACATTACTTCAAAATGTAACTTGATAAAATAAATCAAAAAATATTCTTGATTTCTTCAGCAAAGTTAAATAGTTTTTAACACAACGTTAACCCCGTTATTTATACAAAAGATAAAAACTTTTTGAGGAAATCTCGCCCACTTTCGTGGCGCGAGGTGGGTTAATTTATGTTAGGTAGGTAAGATTTAGTTAAAATGATAGTGAAATTTTGAAAAGATTCAATTCTTGAACAAAAAACGATCTTGACGCAAAATAATTATGGGTGTATATTCATAAGTGATTGAGAATTTTTGTTAAATTTTTCTCTTTGGCTATTGACAAAGTCCTGCTTTACTTTAGAATGTTAAGCAAAATTATGAAAAATTGGTTTTTTGCGATTTTGGTTTTATGTTTGGGTTTGGCAAATTTTAATTTTGTTTTTGCTAAAGAAAAAATTGAAATTTATTTTTTTTATAGTCTAACTTGTCCCCATTGTGCCAGCGAAAAGATATTTTTAAAAAAATTAAAAGAAAAATATCCAGAAATTGATATTAAAAAATTTGCTATTTCTGAAAGAAAAAAT
>CAZKFX010000038.1:0-2786 GCA_964552375.1 uncultured Candidatus Saccharibacteria bacterium | reverse complement strand
TCTCAATATTTGGAACCCTTTTTGGAAAAAGCAAGAAAATTGAGTAAAAAAAATTTAAGAGCTAAAATTAAAACAGAAAGTAATTTTCCAAAATCTGCAGGATTTGCTTCTTCAGCTGCTTTTTTTTGTTCATTGGCTTTAGCTATTAACAAAGCTCTAAATTTAAATTTGGATAAAAAAAATTTAACTATTCTATCTAGGATGGGTTCTGGTTCTGCCTGTCGGTCAGTTTATGGAGGATTTGTGGAGTGGAAAAGAGGAAAGAAAAAAGATGGCTCAGATTCTTTTTGTGTCCAAATTGCCAATGAAAATTGGTGGCCAGATTTGAGAATTGTAATTTGTCAGATATCTCACAAAGAAAAGAAAATAAAATCAAGAAAGGGAATGGCTCAAACAGTGAAAACTTGTCCTTTTTATCATTGTTGGCTAAAAACGATTGACGATGATATAAAGCAAATTAAAAAAGCAATTTTTGAGAAAAATTTTTCCTTGTTGGGAAAAATAACAGAAAAAAATTGTCTTAAATTTCATGCTTTAACTTTTACTACCCAACCTCCTATTATCTACTGGGAGCCTGTCACTTTGGAAATTTTGAAAAAAGTAATTGATTGGAGAAAAAAAGGAATAGAAAGCTATTTTACAATTGATGCTGGACCTCAAGTAAAAATTTTGTGTTTAAAAAATAACTTAAAAAGGCTTTTAAATAATTTGAGAAAAATTTCCAAAATTGAGAAAATTTTTATCTCCAAAATAGGGCCGAATGCTAAAATAATAAAAGAGCATCTCTTTTAATTTTTATGATTGAAGTTTCCGCTCCTGGAAAAATTCATATTATTGGAGAACACTCAGTAGTTTATGGCTTTCCTGCCATTATTTCTGCTATTGATAAGAGAACAAAAATAAGGGCAGAAAAATCAAAGAAGGTAAAAATAATCAATCTTTATTATAAAAAAATGAAAGAATTTGATACAACAGAAATTTTTTTGGTAGCAAAAAAAGCCAAAAAATTGTGGCAAGAGGGAAACAAAAAAAATGATTTTTCTCAACTTTTTGATTTTTTAAATTCCAATTTTTGGAAAAGAAGTCAAGCGATGGTAGGTATAGTTATGGAAAAATTAGGTTTGAAAAAAGAAGGGATTTTTTTGGAAATTTCCACTAATTTGCCAATTGGAAAAGGGTTGGGCTCTTCAGCTTCATTTTCTGTTTCTTTAGTGAAAGCAATTTCTTGTGTTTATGGCCTTCAATTAAAAAATGAAAAAGTCAACAATATCGCTTTTGAGTTAGAAAAACTAAATCATGGAAGACCAAGTGGCGGAGATAATACAATTTGCACTTTTGGAGGGACAATTTGGTTTGAAAAAGGAAAAATAAAAAAAATTTCTTTACCTTCTTTTTTTTCAAAAATTTTTGTGATTTTAACAGAAAGAAAAAAGGGATTAGATACTGGATATTATATTGAAAAAGTAAAGAGATTAAAAAAAGAAATTAGAGAAAAGATAATGAAAAATTTGGGAGAGATAGCTCAAGATTTTAAAAAATCTTTTAAAGAAAAAAATTTAGAAAAAATAAAATATCTCATTAACAAAGCCCAAGAAAATTTGGAAAAACTGGGAATTTCCAATTATAAGATAGAAAAAATAGCAAATTTGGTAAGAGAAAAGGGAGGAGCTTTAAAGATCTCTGGAGGCGGAGCAGGAGCTTTAATTTGTTTTCATGAAGACAAAAGAAAACTAAAAAATATTTTAAAGAAAATGAAACTTTCTTTTTTTGAGACAAAATTAGGAGAAAAAGGAGTAAAAATAGAAAGTTATTAATGAAAAAAAGTGTCTTGAGTTTTGCTTTTGGTAGAATAATTATTTCTGGAGAATGGGCAGTTTTGGATCCCAAAAATTTTGCCATTTTAATGCCAGTAAAAAAGAGGGTTTTTGTGAGGGTAAAAAAATCTCCAAATGAAAAAATTTTCATTTTTTTGAAAGATTTTAATCTTAAAAAAGGAGCTATATTTTTTAAAAAAAAGCTAAAATTTTTAGAAAATTTGAAAAGAAAAGAAAAAGAAATATTGAGATATCCTAAAAAATCCATTGAAATGGCTTTGAATTTTCTGGGAAAATTTTGTCCTTTTCAATTAGAGGTTTGGGGAGAAATTAAAGAAAAGGTAGGTTTTGGTTTTTCTGGAGCTTGTAGTGTAGCTATAATATCTGCTTTGTTAAAATTTCATCAAAAAAAATTAAAAAAAGAGGGGCTTTTTAAATTGGCTTTTTTGGCACATTTTTTAGCTCAAAACAAAAGGGGTTCTGGAACAGAAATTGCAACCGCTGTTTATAATAGTCCTTTAATTTATAGAAAGCCAGATACAGAGTGGTTAAAAGAAAAATTAAAAAGCCAAAGAGAAATAAAAAATATCGTTTTTGAAGAATGGAAAAATTTAAAGATTGAAAAAATTCATTTTTTAAGAGGTCTTTATATTTTGGCGGGTTGGACAGGAAAACCTGCTTTTACTTTTAAATTGATAAAAAAATTTCAAGATTGGAGAAAAAAAAATCCAAAAGAGGCACAAAAGATAATTTTGAAAATTGGGAAAATAACTAAAAAAATAATTAAGGCCTGGAAATTGAAAAATAAAAAAAAGATTTTAGAATTAATTAAAAAAAATAGAGAATATTTGAGGGAATTGGGAGAAAAATCTTCATTAAAAATAGAGACAGAAAAATTAAAAAAAATGATTGATATTGCCCAAAATTTGGGAGCTGGAGCTAAAATTTCTGGAGCGGGAGGAGGAGATTGTG
>CAZKFX010000037.1:0-2959 GCA_964552375.1 uncultured Candidatus Saccharibacteria bacterium | reverse complement strand
CAAAGTCCTTCTAAATTTAAGAAGAAAGAGAGAAAATATATTGAATTTCTCAAAAATTTTATTGAAAAAGAAAGCGGGATAATTTTTGATTTTGAAGAATTAGGAGATTTATTCCTTTCTGCATGCAGAATAAATGAGTTTGGAATGATTACAACCCGAGGGAGAAAGTTATTTTTAGATGAAGAAAAAGTTTTAAAATGGGTAAAAGAAAAACTTCTTCCCAATACAGTTATTACAAGTATAGCAGATGAAGATATAATAAGGCTTTTAATTTTTTGTATCGAAATAACCTACCAGATGTTTGAAGGTGGAACAAAAGCCACAATTACACAAAAAGGCTTTAGAGAAAGACGAAGAACTTTTGAATCAATTTTAGTCGATCAATTTGTTGGGAAATTAGGCGAGATTATTGTTAAAAAATTCTTAGAAGACAATTTTTCTTCAAAAATAGAGTTAGACTGGGAGATCTCAAAAGAAATTGAAAAATACCGAAACGATATTATTAATGCCCAAAAAAATGTAAGTATAAAAACTTCTCCTTCTTTAGCTGGTATTTGGGCAGAAGCTGACTTAGGATATGATTATGGAGTAAGTGTAAAATGTTCAGTACCTCAACCTACTTTGCTGCAATTTTTTATAGAAGTTTGTGGATTTTCGCGACTTCTTGATTTTGCTGAAACAAAAATACCTTCTTCTGATAAAAGATTTAAGTCTTATTTGCATGAAATGAGACTTAGAATTAAAGAATATAAATGTGGAGAAATTCAGACAAAGCTTAAGGGTTTTATTTGTGGTTATTTCAAAACTTCAGAATACAAACCTATCAAAGAAGGAAAAGTGTTACCTTATTTAGGCAAAGTACGAGAAACACGATATTTAGTACCCCTAAATAAACTCCGATATACGAAAAATGAGTGGAAAATTTTCCTTGAAGATATAGGTTTGATTGAAATTAAAAAATAAAACTATCATCTTTCTATAGCCATTCATCCCCCAATTAAACCTTTCTCTTTCACAAACAATTTCAAAATTTTTCCATAAAAATTTACTGCAAAATAAGCATGTTTGGAAAATCAATCAAGCTCTTCTAAATCCTTCTATATCGTAACATCGAGAAATTTCTTTCCTAAGTGCTTTGTAAAATTTAATAATCTCCTTTTCGTTTTTTCCACTATGAGGAATTACTGCTATTATCTCGCACCAACCGTTACCTACATCCCAATATATAACATCTATGTTCTTTCCTTTTGCTCTCCAGGCTCTGCTTCCGTATTCGCAAGCGGGTTCATGATAATCTTTACAACCAATAACTGTATTTAAAATTTCTGTTTCTACTTGCATAATTATTTAATCTCAATTATCTTTCCTACTCCATACTCAATGAAATCTTCTTTGTATTCTTTTTTAAAAGCTTCTCTTACCAAATCGCCTGTGCAATGAGAGGGTGCTACTTTTTTGACTTTTAATTTTCTAAATTCTTTAACTGTAGATATTGGAGGATGGTGAAAACCTCCCAAAACCAAATAAATTTCATCTTTTCCCGTCAATTCTTTTGCTTTTTTTAAAACGTTTGAAATTCCAGGATGAGCACAACCTGTAATGACAATTAATCCTTTTTTGGAGTTTATTATTAAAGATTGCTCTTTTGGAGGACCATAAAGTTCTCCAGTTGTATATATAAAATCTGAAATTTTTTGGGCTTTTGAAACATTAACAAAAGTGGCTCCGTAATGCCTTATCATTTTTCTTGTTGAGTTTGGAAAAGAAAAAGGAATGTAAACTTTCACTTTTGAATTTTCTTTTAAAAATCCTTCTAATCCTCCGAGATGATCTCCATGAATATGAGAAATTACCACTTTATTAATTGATTTTGGGTCAATTCCCATTTTTTTCATATTAAAAAGTAAAATTTCTGAATTGCCACCTGTATCAAATAAAATTAAATCTTTTGAAGTTTTTATTACCGTAGCAAATCCCCAGTCAGTTTTTAATTCTGGATTTACTTGATAATTATCATAAATAGAAATTAAAGTTATTTTTGGCTTTTCTGTTTTTTCTTCTTTTAAAAACTCTTCTTTTATCCCAATTTCTTTCTCCTTTGAAATCTTTTCTTTAGGTATTAAAAAAACTGCTCCCGCCAAAAGAAAAATTAAAATTAAAACAAAAATTTTATAATTCATATGTTAAATTTGATATAAATGACTTTTACATTTACAATCTGAGGATCCAAAATTTTTAATCGGTTTTGCATATTTTGAAATTTGCTTCGCTAAAGCGCATTCTTCATTATAACATATCACAAATATGCAAAGTTAAGTGAAGCTCAAATTTGAGTAGCAAGTCATAATAAATATTTTTCTATTTCTTGGAAAACTCTTTCTTTGAAATTTTTCAAAATTGGATGATGGCTGATAGGCAAAAGAGTTTCTAACTCTCTTTTGAAATTAACTCTTTCTTTTTTTAATTTTTCTTTTGTTCTTTCAAGCTCTTTTTTGCTAACAAATTTTTTTAATTCAGGGTGCCTAAGGATAAAATAAGAGAAAATTTTTGCCACTAAAATCTAAATCTTCAGAAAATCGAGGATTTTGATATAAAATCCTGAGAGCTGACCCAACCTTAAAAAAGAGATTTTCTGAACCCTTTAATTTGTAAAGAAAAGACAAAAACAAATGTTGGAGATATTCCCTGACTATGTTTTCTTGTCTTGTCTGAAATTTAAGGGCTAATTTTTTAAGATATTCAGAATCAAGCATAGATTTTTTGAATTAAATTTAAAAGCTTTTTGTTTTTAAAACACTGAGCATATTTTAAAAGTTTTGTCTTTCTGATTTTTTTTAGTTTTATCCTTTCATAAGTTAATTTTCTTTTCCCTGAAGATACTAAATATAAAAAATCAGCCAAGGCTTTTTCAGGTTCAGCCATTAAAACATTTTCTCCTCTAATTTTCTTTAAAGAATAA
>CAZKFX010000036.1:0-2998 GCA_964552375.1 uncultured Candidatus Saccharibacteria bacterium | reverse complement strand
GCCCAAAATTTGGGAGCTGGAGCTAAAATTTCTGGAGCGGGAGGAGGAGATTGTGTTATAGCTCTTGTGTTTGACAAAAAAATTGCCTTAAAGATAAAAAAAGAATGGGAAAAGATAGGAAAATTAGTTGAATTTTATTAAAATATAAAAAATAAAAACATGTTTGATTTTTTGAAAAAAGTTGAATGGGGTTTTATCTTTAAAATTTTGGGTATCCTCTTTTTCTTTACTGTAGCTTATTTTGTAGTTAACCGAATTTTAAATACTCTAAAGAATATTTTTTTAAAAAAGGCTAAAACTAAAAAGGAAAAATCAAACATAGAAATTTTTTTCAACTTTATCAATTACTTTTTAATCTTTCTTTTTATTATCTTTGCCTTTTTTGCTTATGGAGGAAATTTGACAGGAATTGGAGTAGTAGCTGGTTTGCTTTCTGCTGCTTTGGGTTGGGCCCTCCAAAGACCAATTACTGGAATGGCAGCTTGGCTAATGGTAATTTTGAAAAGACCTTTTGAAATTGGAGACAGAGTAATTATTGGAAATATAAAGGGAGATGTTACAGACATTACCTTAACTCACATTCATATAAGAGAAATTGGAGGGACTATTTCTTCTGAAGAGACGTCGGGAAGAATAATTTTAATTCCCAACGCCAAATTATTTGAAGAAAATATCATAAATTATACTTTTCACGACGAATTAATATTAGATCAAGTAATTTTTACTATCACTTATGAAAGCAATTTGGAAAAAGCCAAAAAGATTGCTTTGAAAAAAGCAAAAGAAGTTCTTTGCAAATATTTTAAAAATTTTTCTCCTCCTTATTTAAGGATCTGGCTTCAACCAAGTGGAATTAACATTCACATTAGATATCAAGTTCCAGCTCAAAAAAGAGAAGAAATTTCAAGTGAGATAACTCAAGCGATTATAAGAGAAATTTTATCTGAAAAAGAAATTAATTTTGCTTATCCTCATCAAGAAGTTTTAATCAAAAAAATAAAATGAAAATAGCTCTTTTATCTCCCCATACCTTTTCTCAACCTGGAGGGGTAAAAAATCATATTTTGGGTTTAGCTAAAGAATTCAAAAAGAAAAATTTAAAAGTAAAGATTATTGTCCCCAGGAGAAAAATTGGAGAAAATTACGGTAAAGAGATAATTTTATTGGGAACCTCTTTTCCTCTTTCTTTTGGAGGAGCTATTTCTGATTTGAGTGTTAGCTTTCTTCCTTTAACTATTGAAAGGGTTTTAAGTAAAGAAAAATTTGATGTCTTGCATTTTCATAATTTCTCTTTTCCTTTAACTTGGCAAATTTTAAATTCTCCTCTAAGTAAAAAGTCTCTTAAAATTTTAACTTTCCATGCCAATTTAGAAGGAAGCAAATTTTTGAATACTTTTCCTTGGATATTAAAAGAATTTATTAAATTCTGTCAAAAAAAAATTGATGGAATAATTGGAGTAAATCCCTTAAATTTGGAGTATTTTAAAGAATATTCAGGACCAAAAACTGTCATTCCCAATGGAATTGATTTAGAAATTTTTAATCCCAATGTTCCAAAGATAAAAAAATATTTAGATGGAAAAATTAATATTTTATTTGTGGGAAGAATAGAAGAAAGAAAGGGCTTGATTTTTTTATTAAAAGCTTATAAGATATTAACTCAAAAATTTTCAAATTTAAGATTGATCATCGTTGGAAAAGGTCCTTTAAAAAAAGAGTTGAAAGATTGGGTTCAAAGAGAAAAATTAAAAGAGGTGATTTTTGAAGGAAAAATAAGTGATAAAATACTTCCCCATTATTATTCTACCTGTGATATCTTTTGTAGCCCTGCTATTTTTGGAGAAAGTTTTGGAATGGTATTAATAGAAGCTCTTTCTTGTGGAAAACCGGTAGTTGCTTTTAAAATTAAAGGTTACAAAGAGGTTTTAAAGGGAAAGGGAGAAAAATTTTTAGCTAAGGTAAAAGATTGGCAAGATCTGGCCAAAAAAATTGAAATTTTGATTTTAAATCCCTCTTTAAGAAAAGAGATGGGAGAATGGGGAATTAAGATAGCTGAAAAATATTCTTTACCAAAGATTACAGAAAAGGTGCTTAGTTTTTATAAATTGTGTTTGAATTTCAAACTTAAATGCAGGAAAAAATAATAATTTTTACCGATTTGGACGGAACTCTTTTAGATAAAAATACCTATTCTTTTGAAAAAGCCTTACCTGTAGTTAAAAAACTAAAAGAAAGAAAAATTCCTCTGATTTTTTGCACTGGGAAGACAAGGGCTGAAAATGAATATTATCAAAAAAAACTGGGTCTCAGAGAACCATTTATTGTTGAAAATGGAGGAGCAATCTTTATTCCAAAAGGTTATTTTTCTTTTCCTACTCCAGAAATTATAAAATTGGGGGTTTCTGTTACGAAATTGAGGGAGGCTTTAGAAAAAATTAGAAAGAAAACCAAATTTAAGATTTTGGGATTTGGAGATATGACAGCGAAAGAAGTTGCCAAAGATGCAAATTTGCCTTTAAATTTAGCAAAATTGGCAAAGAAAAAAGAATTTAATGAAAGTTTCAAATTTTTGGAACCAAAAGAAAAGGAAAAGATTTTATTTAGAGAAATTAAAAAATTAGGATTTAACTATGCCCATGGAGGAAGATATTATAATATTTTTGGTAAAAACACTGATAAGGGAAAAGCGGTTAAAAAATTAACTGAGCTTTTTAAAAGAGAGTTTAAAAAAGTAAAAAGTATTGGTTTGGGAGATAGCCCTAACGATATTCCCATGTTAAAGGCGGTAGATCTTCCTATTTTAGTTAAAACTCCAGAAGGAAAATGGCATCCAAAGGTTGCTAAATTGAAAAAGGTAATAAAAATAGATGGCATTGGCCCCGAAGGATGGGTCAAAGCCATTGAAAAATATGTCCTCAGAGAAAAATTATAATATTTATTTGATTCCTCATACCCATTATGATGCCATTTGGGTCTTTAGCAAAGAAGATTATTTTTA
>CAZKFX010000035.1:0-3361 GCA_964552375.1 uncultured Candidatus Saccharibacteria bacterium | reverse complement strand
TCTGCAAGCAAAGGAAGCATTTTTTCTTGTTCTTTGAGGGTAAGAGTTCCTTTTTTGCTGGGTTGAATCATTTCCAATAGAGGTTCATTTATCCAGTGAGAGGAAATTGGTTCTGGTTTTACTTTTTTCTTTTGTGTTAATTTTTTAATGGTTTCGTAGGTTTGAAACTCGGGAGCTAAGGAATCATAAGTTTTTAACTTTCCAAAAGAAAGAACTTTTGCATCCTGACCCATAAACCCGCCATGGACCGGATAAATAAAAATTACTCCCTTCTTTGAGAAAAACTCATCTGCTTTTCTTAAAAACTCTCTTTGTTCTTCTTTGCTTAATTTTTGAGAGAAAACTCCGAGAGGTGTATTTGTGGTCCCAGCCCAATCAATCATTGCCAAAATTTTTGCTTTTGGAAGTCTTTTCTTTATTTTTGAGATAGTTTCATTCCATCTTGCTTTATCAAGGGTAAGATTTTCTATTTCTTTTACTTTTGGAGTAATAAGAATAAAATCCAAATCTGGAGTATAGTCAGGAAAATCAGTAAAGCTTCCCCAGCTGCAGAGATAAATGTATTTTTCTTTCTTTTTTCCATAATCTCTAATCTTTTTTATCAAATAATCAATTGCTTTTAAACTTTCTTTCACTGCTGGATGTTGAGGGTCTTTGGTGATCTTTGCCAAAATTCTTGGTTGGGCAAAAAGCATATCCAAAAATAGTCCGTTAACTCCGGCATCAATTTGTCTTTTTGCCAAACTTAAATAAAGCTCCTGAAATTCTTCGTTCGTAACATCTGGAAGATAACCGGATTGTCCAGTTCCACCCTTTTGTTGAGCTAACTCCTGCAATTTTTCCTTTGAGAAATTAATCCCCCATTTTTGAGGATCTAAAGCCATCTGCCAAGTTTCTTCTTGGGAATAGGTCTTTCCAGTTATCGGATTTTTTTCTACAAAATTAATTCTTTGGGTGGGAATAGAACCAAACCAAAATTTAATTTCTGGCAAATCTTTTTTAAGCTTCTTTAAAGTCTCCTCAAGTTGCTGATAGGTATGACCTGCCTGATATACAGGATTGTCTGAAGGAAGAGACTCAGGAATCGGAGTCCATCTCCACCAGATTCTAAAAACCAAATCAGGATTTGTCTCTTTTAAAATCCTTACTAAATCATCATAAGTTCTTATTTTTGAGGGATGATAAATAAAATCCGAAATCCGCTGATAAAGAATGGCAACCTTTATTTGAGAAATACTTCCCGTTTCTTCCATAACCTTAATCTCTAAAATTTCAACTGGCTTGCCCCACATCTGAATGGTGGTACCTTTTTTAGGTTTGGCTTTAAACCAAACTTTTAAACCATCTTTTTTAAATTTTTCTGGCAAATTTAATGGCAGATATCTTTCTCCCTTCTCGGTTTCAATTCCAAAAAAGCCCCCTTCCAAAGAAATATATCTTATAGTCCCTACTCTTTCTAAAGTTTTCTCTATCTTTTGAATTCCTTTTGGCTTTTCATTTGAAACTTTTCTTTTTGAAAGAAAACCAAAATAAAAACCAACTGCCAAAAAAATTAAAACTATTAAAATTAAAAAGATTATTATAGGTTTTTTCATAAAGAACCTTTTGAAATCATTTTACTCAATAATTCAATAGTTTTTCAAGCGATAAAGTCTTTTAGTTTTTTTAAAGATAAAAAAATTTAAAGAAAAAATTTTTGAAACTAATATACTAGAAAGAGTGCGAACGAAGAGATAAATGCTTTAAACTCTTTACTGAAAAAACAAAAAATATTGAGTTTTGCAAAAAAAATAAAAAGTGAATATCGCAAAAAACTGTTTATTGATAAAACTTTAATGTTCTTCCAAATATACCTGTGCCTAATGTGAAATAACCGCAATTTTTACATTTAACTCTAAATGAGATGAAGTGTTCTTCAGAACGTGTTGGATTATCGCTAAACCAAATAATGACACTGCTTCTAATTCTCACTTTTTCAAATCCACAGTTACATTTTGGACATTTAGCATTTCTTATTACCCATTTATTCGCAGGTTTCATAAACCAGTTAGCCTTTTTATCCAACCATGGAAAAAGAATAAGCACATTTATTGGGGCTAGTAACTCATTAGGAATGTGAATTACTTTACCTGTTAAAAGTTTTAGAAAAGAAAGTACACCAAATATACCTGAAAAAATTCCTAGCCAACATCCTATCCATCTTCCTAAACACTTGAATAAAATCCAAAGAGGAATTTTATATTCCTTTCCCCTTAAAGGCTCTTGTAAAGGTTTATATCCCAGTATGAAGAGAGGAAGCATAATAATCAAAGTCAGCAGTATTGGGAAGTACATCATGAATAGTAACCCCTGAAAAAATCCTGAAATTTTTGGAGCAAAATCAATAATTACAATTTTACCAATAATCAAATACAAACATACCAAACCAAATAAAATTACAAAATATTTCAATTTGTTTATTTTCTCTTTTTTAATCTTCTTTCTCATTTTTCCAGCCATTTTATTGCTTCTTCATATATGTATGAAGGGGCTAACTGATGTCCACCGTCAAATTCTATAACCTTTGTTTTTATTCCTGCTTTTTTTAACCATTTTTCATCATTTTTAATAAAAGAACAAGGAACTACTGAATCTTTTTTACCACAAATTAAGACAACCTTTTTAACACCCGTCCTTTTTAGCATTTTTATATCATATAAATTTTGGTGAAGTGCTCCATTATTAATAATTAAACCCTTGAAATAATTTGGTTTAAAATAAGAAATTACATAAGCCCCCATTCCGCCACCAGAAAAACCGCAGGCATATATCCTGTTTTTGTCAATATTAAATTTTGCCTCAATATCATTTAAAGATTTTTTGATTTTTGGAAAATACTCTTTTAGTGGCTTATAATTAGCAAAGTCATTTGAAACCACCAAGATAAAGTTGTATTTACTTGTTATAGAATAAAGAAAAGAAAAATCTTCTCCATTACCAGATGGAGAGAGACAAAAAATTAATGGATAAGAAACATTAGGTGAATAATCTTGAGGTAGATATAATAAATATGAAAATTTGGGAGTTTTTATTTTTAAAAAATTTTCTTTTTTTGTCGGAGTTAAAAATTCAAATGATTTTTGCCAGAGAAAAAGAGCGACAAAAATAATGACAATTAAAATAATAAAAATTAAGCTTATTGATTTAGTGTTTAAAATATTTTTTGACATTTTATTGAGAAATTAATATATTTCTAAATCTTCTTCCAGAAATTTTACTTTTTCTATTTCAATAGAAGAAATGTTTTGAAGTTGTGGCTTTCTTCTCAAGTTTTATTTTTTCAAAGCGTATTTATATTTTTATTTGCTTTCAAGTAATTTCT
>CAZKFX010000034.1:0-3933 GCA_964552375.1 uncultured Candidatus Saccharibacteria bacterium | reverse complement strand
CTCATATCAAATCAATCTATTTTTTGTGGGACAAACCGGGAATATATTTGTATGATAATATAAATTATAATATTTCTACTTTGCCTCCTCTTTATACTACAGCAGGTATTGAAGATTTAAGTAAATTTGGATTTGATGACAAAGCTCAATCTATAGAATTTTATCCCACTGGCACTTATGGAGTGATTTTATTTAAAGATCCTGGTTGGAAGGGGCAGTGTTTTTATCGTATAAAAGTTGGAAAGTCTAATCTTTCTGGTGCTGCTGACAGCTATGATTTTGGACCTCCGATTGGAAGAAATACTCTTTCTTCTTTTATTTTATTAAATCACAGAGAAATTACTTCTACTGGAACTATCACTTTTTATGATGATCTCAATTGTCAAGGAAACAAAAAGTCAATAGTAATTCCTCCTACTCCTTCAGGAGTAGTTACTCTTTTTAATCTTTCAACTTTTACCTTTGATGGAACTACCAAAACAGTAGAGGGAAATATTGCTTCAATTGAAATAAATGGTAGTTTTGATATCATTTTAAATACAGAGCGAAATTTTACTGGAATTTGTCAATATTTTCCCACAAAAACTCAAACAGAAAAATATTGCTTAAAAAGCTTTTCAGGGACACAAGTTTGGGGTCCTTTTTGGTTTGATCCCAAAATAAGATCTGTTTTAATAATTGGAAAATGAAATTAATGAAAAGATTATTAAATAAAAAGAAAAAAACCTTGATTTTCTTTGGTTTGCTTTTTTTTGCTTTCTCTCTTGTTTTAGCTCAAGAAGTTAAATATTTCCCCATTCCAAGTTTTCCTATTGCTCCTACTTCTGGAACACCACTTCCCATATTTGTAAAATACCTCTTTAACTTTGGAGTAATGATTGGGGGATTGATAGCTTTTGGCGTCTTAATCTGGGCAGGAATTGCCTATCTTACTTCTTCTGGCACTTTAGAAAAAATGAGAGAGGCAAAAGAAAAAGCAAGAAATGCCTTTATAGGATTGCTTATTTTAATTTTTTCTTATTTAATCATTATCACCCTCAATCCTCAATTGAGTATTTTGAGCAAGGAGTTAGAAGAAATAGGTTATGGAATATTTCTTATTGATACAAGTGGGAATAAATATTTTCTTTCAAATAGCGAGAAAGAATGTAATTATTCTAATATTGAAAAAATAGAGTTTTCTCCTGACGAAATGGGATTTATAGAAGGTTCTGGAAAGGGAATTGCCCAATGTATTTTTTTCTTTCCTCAAAAAGACTATCAAGGCAATCCCGCGGTTTGCTGTTTGCCCTCAAGTAAAAACATAGGGTGTAATAGTATTATAATAAATGGTCATCAAGGAGCTCAGTTATCTGGAGCACCAATCAATGCCAAGTCAGTGTATATTTTTTGGAAGGAAATAAAAGGAGTTTATTTTTTTGATTTCAGCTACAATCCCACTGAGAAAACTTGTAATTGGAAAAATATCAATCCCCATCTTTATTTGAAGTCAAGCATGCCAAATTTTGCTCTTGCTACTTCTCCTTTTGATGATAAAACCAAGATTATTGATATTAATACCAGCTCCGTTCCTTATTATTATACGATTGTATGTGATAAACCTGGTTATACTGGAAAATGTAGTTTTGTTTATTATCCCGATGAGAACTTAGATGATTTTAAGTTAAGCACAATAGCAGGAGGAGATACTTTTTCTCTAACTCCTTCTCCTTCTAATTTTCAAATTTATAATAATTATCCTCCTATAGGAAGTTCTACTATTTCTTCTGCCATTTTGTTTAAAGGAGATCCTTTAAACGCTTCTTGCCAAGTAGCCTTTTATGATAGGACCAATTGTCAAGGAAATGAACTTGTCTTTCCCTTTTGGGGAAATTTAGGAGATGGCACTTCTACTGCGGGAATAGTAGTTTTCACTACCTCTACTCCTCAGTTTGCTACAGGCACTCCTTTGTTTGAAAATGTTTTGTCAATAAAAATTAAAAGCGGAAACTGTGGGGTATTGTTATGTACCAATGGTCCGCCTTTAGTTCCTACTGCTGGTGGCTTGAAAGCTTCCACTACTACTGATGCTGGCACCTGTCAATTCTTTAAAAAACCAGATAATGGTTCAGGTTGTATTCCCACTTTAGTAGGTTCACAAGTATATGAATCAAAACTTGAAGACCCAGCCCCTGGCTATCAGACAAAAAAGGTAAGATGGATAAGAATAATCCCTTACGAGAGAATTGAAGGAGTTATAGAGTAAAATTTTAGCTTTTTTCTTGTTTGTTTAAAAATAGGGTTTGGGTGGGATAGGCAAATTCAATTTTTTCTTTTTCAAATTCCTCCATTAAAGCCAAATTTATTTTTTCTTGAACATCCATATATTGACGATAATCTGGCGTCAAAACATAATAAGCAACCTCAAAAATTAAGCTAAAATCTCCAAGGCTTTTAAAATGGACTCTATCTAATCTTGCCATTTTTAAATTATCAAATATATTTTTTACTATTTGAGGAATTTTTCTTAATTTTTCTGGAGGAGTTTGGTAAACTACCCCGAAATTAAAAACAATCCTTCTCTCTTTCATTTTTTTAAAATTGCGAATTCTCTTTCCAGTCAATTCTTTGTTAGAAACAACCAATTCTTCACCAGATAGACTTTTTATTCTAGTAGAGCGAATTCCTATTTTTTTGATTTCTCCCACATCTTCATCAATTTTGATAAAGTCCCCAATCTCAAAGGGTTTGTCAAGATGAATAGCAAAATAGGCAAATATTTCAGAAAGGATATTTTGAAGAGCAATAGCAATAGCCACCCCTCCAATCCCCAAACCCGCAATTAAAGTGGTAATGTTTACTCCTAAATTTTCCAATACTATTAAAATGATAATTGACCATAAAAACCAAGAGCATATTTGATTAAGAAATTGGGCGGTTGATTTGCTTAATTTTTGCTTTGCTTGGAATTTGAGGAGGTAAAAATTGAAAATTTTCTGCAAGCTTTTTGCTAAATAATAGAAAACAGAAATTAACAAAAGATAAAAAGAGAGTTTTTTAATGAAAAGAGGAATTTTAATAAATTGAATAGAAACCCACAAAGCAGTGAAAAAATAAACCTCCTTTCCTATTTCTTCAATGCATTCTATCAATAAATTTCCCAACTCTATTCTTACATGATCTACGACAACTTTTATCTTTTTTACAATTGTCCATTTTAAAAACCAAAGAGCGGTAGTAGTTAAAATAAAAATTATCAAAGCCAAAAAATATTCTTTAATAATTTCAAAAAGATAATAATTTAAAAAATAAAAAAGCTGAGGATCTGCCATAATTTTATATCTTTTTTAAAAATTTTATTTTAAATTGTCAAACACAGGAAATTTTGCCCCCTCTTGACAAGATTTTTGACTTTTGGTAATTATGGAGTAATTTCTCATTATGAACAATCAGCTTCCAAAGAAATTTCCTTTTCATATTACCCAAGACGAAATAGATGTTATTAATGAATTGCGCAGATTGAATTTTGGAAGAATATTGATTAATATCCAGAATGGAGTAGTAGTGAGCATGGAGGTGACCCAAATAAAGAAAAATCAAAAGAAAAATAATAATAACAACAATAATAATCAAAAACAAAATTAAATAATATTTTTTAGCCCGACAGCAAACCGAGTCCTATTTTATAGGACGACGGCAAACTGAGGGCTCACCTTTCTTAACCACTAACAAAATAAATTTAATAAATAGTTATAAGTGGTTATCAAAGGTGAGCCCTTTTTTGTAAAGGGTAAAGGTCGCGCCCACCCTGTGCGAAAACAGGGCAAAAAAACAAAGGAATTGGGGAGGTTTTAACCCCTAATTCTAAAAGAAAATGTCAAAGAAAATTTTAATTAGCTTGAGCGTTATTGCAGGAGTTATTGCCTTGGTAGCAGGTGGAACCATTGCTTTCTT
>CAZKFX010000033.1:0-5503 GCA_964552375.1 uncultured Candidatus Saccharibacteria bacterium | reverse complement strand
GGCCATCGGTTAATTGGATCAGCTCTACTTGTTTGAGTAGTCTTTAGCCATAGACCTATTGTAACTGCATCAGTCATTTTTAAACTCTCATCATCCCCACAGTCAACATAATCATCACTTCCGTCAAGATTCAAAGCCTTACCATATTTCCCATCAACCCATTGAGGACCATTTGTTAAAGTTCCATCATTATCATTCCCACTTGTATCATAAGCAGTAGTTCCTGAACCTTCATCAAAATGCCAGCTACCTATTACTCCATCTATTACTCTTATAAATGTGTTTTGAGCATTCGATTCACTACTTGCCGAAGGGTTTCCATAATAAAGGTAAATTGTTGTTGTAGAATTTTGAGGCAAAGAAGGAATTTTTACCCAAATGGTTGAGGTAGCGGTAGTAGAAACATTTTCAATCCAATAAGGTAAAGTAGTTGTCCCATCAGAAAGAGTAAATATTAAATCAGACAAATCAGCTTTTGCTTTTGAATAATCAAAATTAGAAGGATTGAGGTTAATTTTTACTTGGTAATCATTTAGAGTAGAGGTAGAATAATTTTGAATTAAAATTTCCTTTCTCCAATTCCAATTTGAAGAAAGCCAACCTCCAGCTTTAATTTTTTGAACAAAAAGCAATTGAATTGAAAAAGAAAATATTAAAAGCCAAACAAGAAAAACTCTTTTAGGTGGAGTTTTTAACATTGTTGAAATGATAAATTTTTAATACAATAAATTAAAAAATAAATACCAAATTTTAAAATTGCTTTCAATAAAATTGCTTTCAAAGAATGGAAAAAGTAGGGATAATTTTGGGAAGAAATATAGGAGAATTAAAATTTTTTAAAAAAGCTATTCCAAAAGTTATTTTGACTCCCTATGGAAAAAGCAAATTTTTCTTTTTTGAAAATTTAATTTTTCTCTTTCGTCATCAAAAAGAAATTCCTCCACACAAGATAAACCATAAAGCAAACATTTTTGGTTTTAAAAAACTCAAAACAAAATTAATTTTTGGATTCAACTCCGTTGGCTCTTTAAAAAAAGAAATAAAACCAGGAACCCTTTTGATTCCCTCTGATTTTATTGATTTTGATCCTCCCACATTTTTTGACACCCAATGCAAGTTTATAACCCCAGAGATTTCACAAAAAGCAAGAGAAATTTTAAAAAAAGTTTTGAAAGATTTAAAAATAAATTTTAGAGAAAAAGGTGTTTATTTTCAAACAAAAGGACCAAGATTGGAGACTAAAGCAGAAATTAGGATGATTAAAAATTTTGCTGATGTTGTTGGAATGACAATGGCAAAAGAGGCTACTTTAGCCCAAGAATTGAATTTGAATTATACCAGTTTATGTTTTGTTGACAATTATGCTCATGGAATTACAAAAAAGAGTTTAACTCAAAAAGAAATTGAGAAAAATCAAAAGAAAAATATAAAAATTATTGAAAAAATCATTCAAAAATTTGTCTATCTCTTTTGCCACTGAGGAGCTCTTCTGGCTCTTTTGAGACCAAATTTCTTTCTTTCTTTCATTCTGGGATCTCGAGTTAAAAACCCAGCCTTTTTTAACTTTTTGGTAAATTCAGGATTGAATAAAACCAAAGCTCTACTTATTCCATGTCTTGTAGCTTCAGCTTGGGCTTTAATTCCTCCTCCTCTTACTTTTACCTGAACTTTTAATTTTCCCAAACAATCTACTAATTCTAAAGGAGATTTTACTATTTTTTGCCATTCAAAATAAGGAAAATAATCTGTTAATTTTTTCTCATTAATTATAATTTCTTTATTTGGGTCATCCGGAAAAATTCTTACCCTAGCTGTAGCAGTTTTTCTTCTTCCTACAGCTTCAAAATATTTCAAATTGTTTTTTTGATTTTTTTCCATAAAAATTTTATTCAAACTTTAGTCTTTTTAATCTTTTTTTTCTCAATCTATTTTTTGGAAGCATTTTAGAAACTGCCATTTTTAAAATTTCTTGAGGTCTTTTTTCAAAAAGCCTCTTTATGGGAATTTCTTTTAAGTTTCCTAAATATCCTGAATGGCGATAATATTTTTTTTGTTCCATTTTTTTTCCTGTAAGTTTGATTTTATCAACATTTTTTACAATTACATAATCCCCCATATCTATATGAGGTTGATAATTACTTTTGTGTTTTCCTTGCAATAAAATAGCAATTTGAGAAGCTAATCTCCCCAAAACCTTATTTGAAGCATCAATGATATGAGTTTCTCTTTTCATATTTTTAAAATTAAAAATTTATTTTACCAATTCTATTACTGCCATTTTTGCACTGTCTGATTTTCTTGGAGGCAATTTAATTATTCTCAAATAACCTCCTTTTCTTTCTTTGTATCTGGGAGCTATTTCTTGGACTAATTTTTTGGCAACTTTTTTAGAAAAATCTCTCGCTAACAATCTCCTTGCATGTAAATCACCTCTTTTTGCCAAAGTAATTTTTTTCTCTAAAAAGGGACGTAATTCTTTTGCTTTGGCTTCAGTAGTTTTGATCTTTTCATTCAAAATGAGACTTTCCGCTAAACTTTTCAAAAGCGCTTTTCTTTGATCTCTTTTTCTGTGCAATTTTCTTCCTTTTTTTCTCTTTCTCATTGAAGCTTTTCAGTAAAAAGAGAAAAATGATTTGCTAAAATTTCTGAAGCTTTATTGAAAGCTTCTTCTGGAGAAATAGTTCCATCTGTTTCAATTTCTAAAAACAATCTATCAAAATCTGTTCTTTTTCCTACTCTCATATTTTCTACCTTAAAACTCACATTTTTAATTGGTGTATAAATAGCATCTATAGGAATTACTCCTACTTCTACTTTCTTTTTGCGCATCTCTACGGGTTCATATCCTATTCCTTTTTCAATTTGAATTTCCATTTCTAATTCAGTTTTCTTGGTAATTGTAAAGATTTTAGCTTTTTTGTTTACTAATTCTACCTGAGAAGGCAATTCAAAATCCTCCCCCTTTACTTCTTTTGGTCCTTTAACCTTTAAAAATCCTTTTTGTGGCTCTGAAGTATGCATTTTAAATCTTAATTTTTTCAAATTCAAAATAATAGTAATTACATCCTCTATTACTCCAGGAATTGTAGAAAATTCATGTTGAACTCCTTTTATTTTTAGAGCTGTTATTGCTCCTCCTTCCAAAGAAGAAATTAGAACCCTTCTTAAACTATTTCCAACTGTTACTCCGTATCCTGGATAAAGAGGTTGAATTTCTATCTTTGCTTTGTTTCCCTTTTTTTCAATAATTTTTGGTTTTTCAGGAAGTGGAATCATATTTTTTACCTTGAATAAAATTCAAAAATGGTACTAATTTCAACTGGTGGGGCTTCTTTTAAAGTAGGTTCTCCCACCACTTTTATTTTCATTTTTTCTATGTCAACCTTTAACCAAGAAGGTATTTTTTTATTTTTCAAAATTGTTTTTAAGTCTTGAAAGATTTTCTTTTTTTCAGCTCCTTCTCTTAAAGAAATTTCATCTCCCTTTTTCACCTCAAAAGAGGGAATATTAATCGGCTGATCATTAACCTTGAAAAATCCATGGGAAACCAATTGTCTTGCATGTCTTCTCGAAAGAGCAAACCCTGCTTTAAATATTATATTATCTAATCTACTTTCAATTTTTTTCAAGAGCAAAAAGCTAGCATCTTCCACCTTGCCTCTTTGATTTAAAACCCATTCAACATATTTTTTAAACTCTTTCTCTCTTAATTGATAATAATTGCGCATTTTTTGTTTTTCTCTCAACTGCAAGGCATATTCCGAAGGTCCTGATTTTTTTCTCTTTCCTGGTTGTCCGGGAGGGTAAGGCTTTTTTATCATTGCACATTTAGTACTAAAACATCTTTCTCCTTTCAAAAAAAGTTTAACTCCTAATCTTCGACAAATTTTACATTTTGCTTTGGTTTTTGTAACCATATTTTATACTCTTCTTACTTTTGGTGGTCTACAACCATCATGGGGAATAGGTGTTATATCTTCAATTGAAACTATATTTACTCCTTTTGCAGCCAAACTTCTTAAAGCAGATTCTCTTCCACTACCAACTCCTTTAACTAAAATATGAATTTTATCAATTTTATTAGAAAGAATCAAATCCGCCATAGTTTCTGCTGCTTTTGAAGCAGCAAAAGGAGTTCCTTTTTTAGTTCCTTTAAAACCCAAAAGTCCAGCCGAAGTCCAAAACAAAACATTTCCATTCAAATCTGTAAGGGTTAAAATAGTATTGTTAAATGAAGAAGAAATATAAAGTTTAGCCTCTGATATTTTTTGGCCAAACTTTTTTTTAATTTCCTTTTTAATTATTTCCTCTGCTTTTTTAACTGCTACTCTTTTTTTACCCATAAAATATAAATTTTTATTTTAATTTTTATTTTGGTGAAGGAGGCGGTTTTTTTCCAGAAGTAACTGTCCTTCTTACATTTCCTCTTACGGTACGACTGTTTCTTCTTGTTGTTTGTCCTCTTACTGGTAAACCTTTCATATGTCTAATTCCTCTCCAACACTTAATTTCTTTTAATCTTTTAATATTCATCATTACTTCTCTTCTTAACTCTCCTTCTACTTTATATTGCTTTTCAATAATATCTTTTAATCGATTAATTTCTTCTGGGGTTAAATCTTTAGTTCGTTTTTCAAAATCAATTTTTGCTTTTTGTAAAATTTTTCTTGACAAGGCCGAACCTATGCCAAAAATATAAGTTAGAGCTATCCATATTTTTTTATCTTTTGGTATTTCTACTCCAGCTATTCTAGCCATAAGCTAACCTTGTCTTTGTTTGTGTTTTGGATTTTTTTTACAAATAACATAAACTCGTCCTTTTCTCCGGACAATTTTACAATCTTTGCAAATTTTTTTTACTGAAGATCTAACTTTCATAATGTATTAGATTTTTATTTTAGTCTATAAATTATCCTTCCTCTTTTTTTATCATAAGGACTTATTTCTACTATTACTTTATCTCCTGGCAAAATTCTAATTTTATTAATTTTTAATTTTCCAGCCAAATGGCACAAAACTTCCTCTTCAGATTCTTCTAATTTTACTTTAAAAAGAAGATTAGGCAGGGCTTCTATTATTATCCCCTTTTTCTTTTCTTTCTTTTTCATTTAACAATCACCCAATTTACCAAAAATTTCTCTTTTAGTCAAATTTAAATTTTTGTGCCGGGGCTCGGAATCGAACCGAGACCAAATGTTTTTCAGACATTTGTGCAGACCACTACACCACCCCGGCAAAATCAATAGATTAATTTAATATAATATTTATTTACCAAATTTAATTTACAAATCAAGTTTTCACCTTATTAGAATTTATATTTCATTTATATTTCAAAAAATTAAGAACAATCTTTCTCTGAGTTAATTGAAAATTTTTTTAAAAATTTCAAAAATTAGAGATACATCTCTTGACAAAATCTTTTTTGTATGATATAAAGAAATTTTCACTTCAAATAGAAGACGGCTTTTTTATTCCCCACCCGCCGTCTTCTTTTTTTATTTCT
>CAZKFX010000032.1:0-6587 GCA_964552375.1 uncultured Candidatus Saccharibacteria bacterium | reverse complement strand
CGCCAAAAAAATCATTGTTGATCAAATTTTAGATATTCTCCTCCTTAATCTTTAATTCAAGGTTTAGTTTTTCATTTTCTAAAATCAATGACTTCAAAAATTTCAAAAAGCAAAAAGAACAAAAAATCTTCCTCGCTTAAACAGCTTCCCAAGATTGATCGTCCCAGAGAAAAATTAATTGAAAGAGGCGCCGAAAACTTGAAAGACGAAGAACTTTTAGCGATTTTACTTCGCACCGGAACCAAAGAAAAAAACGTTCTTGATCTGGCAAGAAGAATTTTGAAAAAATTCCCTAAAAAGAAATTTTTAAAATTGAAATATCAAGATTTAATCAAAATTAAAGGAATAAATTCAGCCAAAGCCACCACCATTTTAGCTGCCATTGAACTTACCAAAAGAATTTTAGAAGTAGGCGAGGAAACTTTACCAAAAATTGAGTCAGTAAAAGATGTTATCGCTCAATTTTCTTACTTAAGAGAAAAGCAAAGAGAACATTTTGCCGTGCTTTATCTAAATGCTCGAAACGAAGTCATTTTCAAAAAGCATCTTTTTGTTGGCACTTTAAACTCCAGCATTTGCCATCCCCGCGAGGTTTTCAAATACGCTTTAGAAAAAAACGCCGCTTCAGTGATTTTGGTCCACAACCATCCTTCCGGCGATCCCACTCCCTCTGAAGCTGACATAGAAATTACTAAACGTTTAGTAGAAGTTGGAAAAATAATGGGGATTGACATTTTAGACCATATAATTATTACCAAAAACAAAGCTTTGAGTTTTAAAGAAAAAGGATTAATCTAATTAAAATCAATTTAAATTATGCAAGACCCATTTTACGAAGAAAAGAAAGAAGAAAAATTCTACGAAGCTAAATTAAGAGAAAGTATAAGCGAAGCAGATACGCGTGTGAAAGTTATTGATCCTCAACTACAAAGCTCAGGGTGGAAAGAGGAAGAGATTAAACGAGAATTTTGCATCAAGAAAGGAAAAGTAATAATTGAAGGAGATAAAGCTAAAAGGAGTGAGAAGAAATTTGCTGACTATCTTTTATTTTATAAACAATCTTTTCCTATTGCCGTTATCGAAGCAAAACGTTATTTCAAACATCATGCTGACGGCATCTCTGAAGCAAAAGAGAAAGCTAAAATTTTGGGCGTTTATTTTGCTTATTCTACTAACGGCAGGAAGTTTGAGGAATTTGATTTTTCTACCAATACTCAAACAACTTTAGAGAAATTTCCATCACCTGAAGAATTATTTGAAAGATGGCAAAAAATTACAAATCAAAAATTTTTGGATATTTCTTCTTTACCTAAAGATAAAAATCCATTTTTGATACCTCTATACGAGGATCCTCAAAAAGATCTTAGATATTATCAGTTAACAGCTATAAATAAGGTGATTGAAGCGGTTCTAAAAGGACAAAAAAGAATTCTTTTAACTTTGGCTACAGGAACTGGAAAAACTTATGTTGCTTCTCAAATAGTTTGGAAGCTTTGGAAATCAAAACGAATTAAAAAAGTTTTATATTTAACAGATAGAGCAGAAGTGTTAAGGGATCAGGCATACGATATGTTTAAAATTTTTGGGATCGCAAGAGCAAAAATCATTCAAGGGAAAACTCCAAAAGTCCAGGATATTTACTTTGCTACTTATCAAACTCTTTATAGCATTCATAATGGAAAACGATTGTATAAAGCCTATCCTTCAGATTTCTTTGATATGGTGATTATTGACGAATGTCATCGCTCAGGCTGGAATAGATGGTATGAAATTTTAGAGTATTTTAAAGAGGCAATTCATTTTGGTATGACTGCTACTCCAAAAAAGAGTGATAATGTTGATACTTATGCTTATTTTGGAAAACCTGTTTATAAATACAACATTGAACAAGGAATTGAGGATGGATACTTGGCGAATTATTTAGTCCAAAGGATTTTTACTAATATCGACAAGAAAGGAGTAAGTCTAAAAGAAGCTGAGCTTCAAGGAGCAGAGATTTATATACCTGAAGAAAATCCAGAGACAATAATCAAAGAAGTTTACAAAGCTCCGGAATTTGAAAGAAAAATCATCCTTCCAGATAGAACAAAAGTGATTTGCCAAAAAATTTGTGAGCTTTTAGAAAGATACGGCCCAATGGATAAAACCATTATCTATTGTGTAAATGTAGATCATGCTCAAGAGGTTAAAAAGCATATTCAAAATCATTTTGCTCATTTAGGATATTCTAATTATGCTGTAAGAATTGTTGCTGAAGATGAGGAAGATAAAAAAGAGTTAGAGAATTTTAGAGATTCAGAAAAACTTTTTCCAGTTGTAGCCACTACAGTTGATTTATTAACAACAGGAGTAGATATTCCTCCGGTGAAAAATATTATTTTTCTGAAAACTATTTCTTCTGTTGTACTTTTTAATCAAATTATTGGAAGAGGTTCAAGAATTGATGAAGCTTCAGGAAAACTATTTTTTAGAATTATAGATTTTACAGGTGCTACAAAACTTTTGCCTGAATTAAAAGAAACAAAACCTCCATCTCCTCCACCCAAAGGTCCTTTTGACTATTTCTATAAAGCAAAAATTTTTGATGCAGAGACAGGAAAGCCTTTAGAAAAAGTGAGAGCAGTTTTAATTTTGGCTCCACATAGAACAATTGTTAAACTTTCAAATAATGAAGGCTTAATATTTTTTAATAAATTGCCAAGAAGCAAAGTTAAATTATTATTAGAAAAATCCGGATACAACAAAAGAGAAATTAAAATTCAACCTACCCCTGATTTTAACAAAATTGAAACTTTAACATTAACTAAAGCCAAAAAAGGTAAAAAACCCATTAAAATTGAAGGAATTGATGTTTATATTGAAACAGAAGAAGAAATTTTAATTGAAGCAGGAGGAAAAAAATTGACAAAAGCAGAGTACAAAGAATACTCAAGAAAAGGAATTCGAAAAAGAGTAATTAGTTTGGAAGATTTAAAGTCAATTTGGATAGATGACAAAAAAAGACAAGAATTTCTGGAAGATCTTTTAAAGATTGGAATTTCACCACAGATTATTTCTTCTGTTCTTTTAAAAAGAAGCGATGTGGATGGATTTGATGTTTTATCTTATGTAGCCTTTGATGTGCCAATAATCAGTCGAGATGAAAGGGCAAGAGCTTTAATAGAAATGAAACAACAATTTTTAAATTCATTTCCTCCAGAAGGACGGAAAGTTATTTTAGATTTAATTGAACAATACCGAATTGGCGGAATTGAAGAATTAAAACCAGAAGTATTCAAAATTTGGAGGTTTGCACAAAAATATGGAAAAATTGAAAATATTTTAAAAAGACTAAAAACAAAAAATCTTCAATCAATATTTGAACAATTAAAAGCAAAAATTTATGAATAGAGAAGAATTAAAAAATAAACTTAATAGGTGTTGCGACATCATGAGAGATGATGGACTAGTGCCTCTTCAATATATTGAACAGTTATCTTGGCTTTTATTTTTAAAGTTATTTGACGACAAAGAAAAACAAGAAAAAATTCTCAATTCTGATTATCAATTTATATTTGAAGAAAAATATAGATGGCACAATTGGACATCCAAGTTTACAGGAGAAGAACTCAAAGAATTTATTGAAAGACAATTAATTCCTTATTTAGCAAACCTTTCAGGTACCCCTCAAAAATCTAAAATTGGTTCTATTTTCAAGGAAGTTAGAAACTATATGAGATCAGGTTACAATTTAGCTGAAGTAATTGAGATAATTAACACCATTGATTTTTCAGAGCCAGAAGATACTCAAATTTTATCAATAGCTTATGAAGAACTTTTAATGTTTACAGCAGGAAAAGGAGCTGGCGCCGGAGAATACTATACGCCAAGACCTATTATTAGGTTTATGATTAAAATTATTGCTCCTAAAATTGGAGAGAAAATTTTAGATCCTTTTTGTGGATCAGCAGGTTTTTTAGTTGAAGCTTATAAATATTTAAAAGAAAAGGCGAAAACTTTAAAAGATTACAAGATCTTACAAGAGAAGACATTTTATGGCCAAGAACTGAAATCTTACCCTTTAATTGTTGGTATTTTAAATGCAATGCTTCATGGAATTGAATCTCCTAATATCATTCAAACAAATACATTTTCTGAAGATGTTAGATCAATTCCAGAAGATAAAAAATTTGATATTATCTTAACCAATCCACCTTTTGGAGGCGAAGCAGCAAAAAGATCTTTAGCAAGTTTTGCCATTAAAACTTCAGATACTGAGCTAGCAGGGCTTTATTACTGCATGCGAAAATTAAAAACAGGTGGTAGATGTGCCATTGTCCAACCAGAAGGAGTATTATTTAGTAGAACTTCTAAAACTTATCAAAGAGTTAAAAAAGAACTTCTAGAAAATTATAATTTACATACAATAATTTCTTTACCTCAAGGAGTTTTTGCTAATGTTTCTCCAAAAGGTGGTACAGGTCCAAAAACAAATCTTTTATTTTTTGAAAAAGGAAAACCAACAAAAGAAATTTGGTATTATGAGTTAACCCCACCTGAAGGAAGAAAAACTTATACCAAAACTAAACCAATAAGAGATGAGGATTTAGAAGATGCTTTCAAAAAATGGCAAAAAAGAGAAATTTCAGAAAATAGCTGGATTGTAAAAGTAGAGGAAATAATAAAGAGAGATTATGATTTATCGGCAAGGAATCCGAATAGAATGAAGGCTATTAAATGTCCTAAACCAGAAGAGTTGATAAAGAGAATTTCAAATAAAGAAAAAGAAATTGAAAAAAATTTAGAAGATATCAAAAAACTTTTTTCAAATTAAAATAATATGAGCAAAAAAGAACTTTTTGCATTTCATGAACAAAACCTAGAAGAAATTCTTAAAAATTTGGATTTATTGGAAGATTTTAAAAATAGAAAATTAAAATGTAGTATTTGTGGCAAAATAATCACAAAAGGAAATCTTGGTTGTATTTATCCAGAAAAAGGAAAAATTAAAGTTTGTTGTGCTGATCTAAAATGTTTAGCAGTAGTCAAACACTTTTGATTTTATGATAAAAGAAATAATATTTTGGAAATTTTTAAGTCTTGTAGGGTGGCCAGGGATAATACTACTGGTCTCCATATATATTTTTGTTCTTAATCCAGAAAAAGGAGAACGGTTTATTTCTAATTTATCAAAATTATTTTCAAAATTTAGCCAAGTAGCTGAGAAAACCGCTACTGCTTATAGCATTCAAGCTAAAATTAATAATTTTATAAAGCTAATAAATTCTGAAGTAGAAGGTTTACTTCCTTATAGACTAAAAATAAAATGGGTCTCTCCAGATATTGACAAAACATCTTTTATAAAAAATGGAAAAGTAGTAGTAATGCTTAAGTTTCATAAAAACCAAGATGAAAACCTAGCACGAGCAACGTTATTTTATATGAAAAAAGCAGTAATTCCAGAGGCAAGACCTCATATTCACTATAAATTAAGTGAAAGTATCGATTTAATGATGACTAAAAAAGCTTTATATAGTTTCGCTGAGTCAAGAAGTTCCTTTAGTTATTTTGTAAAAGAAATTCTTCACCCAAAAGCTGAGAAAGATCCAGAGATAAGAGAGTTTTGTAATGTAATCGACAATTTAGAAAAACGAGGGTTATTTACTAGAGTTTTGCTTAGAGAGCTCAAAGAGTTAGGGTATAAGCGAGCTGGAATAACAGAAACAGGAGATACAGTTTTTGAGACAGGAGAATTTACGAAATTCTTAAATAAAATCGCTCAAAAAGAGCAAGGAAAAGACGTTCCGTTGACTTTCAATAAAAAATATATAAAAGTAGCTATTATCTTAGTAGCAAGACCGGAAACAGAAATTTGGGGTTCCGATCCTTTTATAAAAAGAATAAACGAAAAAATTAAAGAAGAAATTAGTGTGATTTATATTTTTGCTCGAGGAAGCAATATTAAATTAGCAAAAGAAATCACTAAATTATGCAAAAAATTTCCTGAATTGTCTCAAATACATAAAGAGGAAGAGTTTCCAACTTGGATTGACGGAAAGCGAATAAAAGGGTATTGTACAATTTTCTATAACCGAAAATCATATGAAATTTGATTGGTCAACAAAAAAATTAGAAGAAAAATTAATTACAATTGAAGTAGGAAAGAGACCTAAAGGAGGTTCAGTAAAAAATGGTATTCCAAGTCTAGGAGGAGAGCAGTTGACTGATAATGGGAAAATAAATTGGGAAAATTTGAGATATATTCCAGAAGATTTTTATAATAATTTGAAAAAAGGAAAAGTTCAGGTAGGAGATGTGTTGATAGTTAAAGATGGAGCAACAACAGGTAAGACCTGTTATGTTGATATATTAAAATTTCCAAAAGTGGCAGTAAACGAGCATGTTTTTATTTTAAGATCTAAAAATCAAAATTTACTTTCAAGTAAATTTCTTTTTTATTTTTTATTCTCTCCACTTGGTCAAAGACAAATATCAAAATTTTTTCATGGTTCCACTCAAGGAGGAATTACTCAATCCGATATAAAAAAAATCAAAATCCCCCTCCCTCCTCTTCATATTCAAAAACGAATTGTGGCGAGGATTGAGGA
>CAZKFX010000031.1:0-6642 GCA_964552375.1 uncultured Candidatus Saccharibacteria bacterium | reverse complement strand
AAAGAACATTGCCGAGTTAATTTTATATATCCTAAACAATACTTTATAAAATTTGCTAAAGAAATTTTATCCATACATTACATTTTATGATAGCAAATCATCAATCTTTACATTTAATGCTTTAGCAATTTTTGCCACTACATAGACTGAAGGGTTTTTAATAACTCCGGTTTCTATTTTGGTTAGAGTAGTATAAGGCACGTTAGCTTTGCGAGCCAATTTATCTTGAGATAAATGATGTTTCAATCTTAATTCTTTTATTCTCTTGCCTAAATTATTGTTTTGATTATTTTCCATATTATGTTATCATTAAATTACTACCATATTTTACTATCAAAATTATGATAACACAGAATAAAAAGACAATCAAATTCTTGTACACCAAAAAGCGAACTGAAGAAGGGAAAGATCTCTAAAAAGTTAGATTTTGTGAGAAGATATATCCTATTTTTACTGCGGGGCTAGGATTCGAACCTAGACTAAGGGCTCCAAAGGCCCCTGTGCTACCATTACACCACCCCGCAATTTCTAATTTAAAAAGTATCATTTTTTTATTTTAAAAGCAAGTTATAATATTTAATTATGAGAGAAATGATAAAATTTTTAAATTGTAAAATTGATATTTCAAAAAAGGTATTTGTCCCAAGGATTGAAACAGAGTTTTGGGCCAAAAGAGTAATAGAAAATTTAAAAAAGGAAAACAAAAATTCAAAAATTTTTGTTTTAGATATTTTTGCTGGAACAGGTTGTATTGGGATCTCCCTTCTAAAAAATTTACCATTTGTAAAATTAGATTTTATAGATATTTCAAAAGAAGCAATAGAGCAAATTAAAATTAATCTTGAGTTAAATAAAATCTCTCAAAATAGGTATAAAATTTTCCAGTCTAATTTTTTTGAAAAGGTAAAAGAGAAAAAATATGATTTAATTTTAGCTAATCCTCCTTATGTGGCAAAAGAAAGAATTTGGGAAGTCCAAGATTGGATTTTAAAAAAAGAACCTCATTTGGCTTTGTTTTCTGAAAAAGGAGGGTTATTTCATATTAAAAAATTTTTAAATGAAGTGAAAAATCATTTAAAACCCAAAGGAAGCTTTTATATGGAGTTTGATCCTCTCCAAAAATTAGAAATTGAAAAAATTTTAAAAAAACAAAATATTAAATTTGAATTTTATAAAGATCAATTTAAAAAGTGGCGCTTTGTAAAAGGAAAAATCTAAAAAATCTTGATTTATTTTTTTCTTTTTGATAAGAAAAAATATACTTATGTATGGTCAATTTACTTATAAGGCCCAAGAGGCTATTTTTTTAGCTCAAGATCTTGCCAAAGAAAGAGGACAACAACAAATAGATGCTTTACATTTATTATATGCTCTTTTATCTCAACAAGACAGTGTTGTCGTAAATTTGCTCCAAAGAATGGGAGTAGATATTGAAAATTTGAAAAGAAGAACTGAACTGGCTTTCAATCGGCTTCCTGTAATCGCTACTCCTCAAACTTTAGGTCAATTTTATCTTACTCAAGACATGGCTAGGGTTTTAGATCAGGCAAGAAAAGAAGCCCAGAAAATGCAAGACGAATACATTTCAGTAGAACATTTATTTTTAGCTCTTTTGGCTACTAATTCAAAAGCAAAAGAAATTTTAGATAAGGCAAACTTTCTATATCCAGCAAAATTTCCTGGAACTTTAAAATATGGAAAATTGGATTACGAAAGCTTCTTAAAAGAACTCTCAAAAGTTAGAGGGACTCAAAGAATTACAGATCCTGAACCAGAAACAAAGTATCAAGTAATTGAGAAATACACAAGAAATTTAACGCTTTTGGCAAGACAAGGAAAATTGGATCCAGTAATAGGAAGAGAAAATGAAATTAGAAGGGTAATGCAGATTTTGTGTAGAAGAACAAAAAATAATCCGGTCTTAGTTGGAGAAGCAGGTGTTGGAAAAACAGCTATTGTAGAGGGTTTAGCTCAAAGAATTGTCGCAGGTCAAGTGCCAGAAAGCTTAAAAGAAAAAGAAATTATTGCCTTAGATTTGGGAGCTTTGATAGCTGGAACAAAATATCGAGGTGAATTTGAAAACAGGATCAAAGCTCTCTTAAAAGAAATCCATCGTGCCAAAGGAAGATATATTTTGTTCATTGACGAACTACATACTATAGTCGGAGCAGGAGCAGCTGAAGGTGCTATTGACGCTTCAAATTTGTTAAAGCCTGCTTTAGCAAGAGGAGAGTTAAGAGCTATAGGAGCAACTACTTTAAAAGAGTATCAAAAATACATTGAAAAAGACCCTGCTTTAGAAAGAAGGTTTCAACCAGTCTATGTAGCTGAACCCTCAATTGAAGAAACCATCTCTATGTTAAAGGGTTTAAAGGAAAAATATGAACTTCATCATGGAGTAAAAATTACCGAAGAAGCTTTAATTGCTTGTGCCAAATTGGCAGCCAGATATATTACAGATAGGTTTTTACCCGATAAAGCAGTTGATTTGATGGATGAAGCTTTAAGCTCACTAAGATTGGAAATAGAATCAGAACCAGAAGAATTAGAGAATTTAAAAAAAGAAATTCAAAAGTTGGAAATTGAAAGAGAAACGGTGAAAAAAAATAGTAAAAAAGCCAAAGCAATTTCTCGCCAGATTGCTGATTTAAAAGAAAAAGTAAAAGCTATTGAGTCAAAATTAAAAACAGAAAAGGAAATTATAAACAAAATTAAGGAATTGAAAAAGAAAATTGACAATGTGCGATTTGAAATAGAAAAAGAAACTGCAAGAGCCAATTTACAAAGGGTAGCTGAATTAAAGTATGGAAAACTTCCCCAACTTTTGAAAGAATTAAAAAGAGAAGAAAAGAGATTAAAAAGAATTCAAAAAGGTAAACCCCTTTTAAAGCAAGAAGTAACAGAAGAAGATGTTGCCAAAGTAGTCTCAAAATGGACAGGAATTCCAGTAACCAGACTTTTGGAAGAAGAAGCTAAAAAGTTAGAAAAGATGGAAAAAATATTACACAAAAGAATTGTTGACCAAGAAGAAGCTATTAGTGCTATTTCTAATGCTATTAGAAGGGCAAGAGCTGGAATTTCAGAAGAAAATAGACCCTTGGGTTCCTTTTTGTTTTTAGGACCTACTGGAGTTGGAAAAACAGAAACAGCAAAAGCTTTAGCTGAATTTTTATTTAATGACGAGAATGCTTTGATCAGATTGGATATGTCGGAATATATGGAAAAACACTCTGTCTCAAAAATGATTGGTTCTCCACCTGGCTATGTAGGTTATGAAGAAGGAGGACAATTAACAGAAAAAATAAGAAGAAGACCTTATTCTGTAGTCTTGTTAGATGAAATAGAAAAAGCCCATCCAGAGGTTTTCAATATTTTACTCCAAATTTTAGAGGATGGAAGATTAACCGATGCTAAAGGAAGAACCGCTTCTTTCAAAAATGCTATTTTGATTATGACTTCTAATGTAGGGTCTGATATTATTGCCAAAGAAACAAAATTAGGATTTGTAGCTGAGGGTGAAGAACAAAGAGAAAATTTAAGAGAAAAGGTTTTGTCTGCTTTAAGAGAAAATTTCAGGCCAGAATTTTTAAACAGAATTGATGAAATTATTATTTTCAATTACTTGGGTAAGGAAGAAATTAAAAAGATTGTTGATTTAGAAATGGAAAAAGTCGCTGAAAGATTAAAAAGGAAAAGAATTGAAATTAAATTAACAGAAAAAGCTAAAGAATTTCTAGCAGAAAAAGGATTTGATCCCAATTTGGGTGCCAGGCCCTTAAAAAGAGTAATTCAAAGGCAAGTCTTAAATCCCCTTTCTCTTAAAATTATTTCCGGAGAAATAAAAGAAGGAGAAAGAATAATAATTGATTGTCAAAACGGAAAAATTGAGTTTTTAACTCCTCAAAAATTATTAAAAACAAACAAAAAAGAAAAGGCTGTTGTTAAATAAATTTCTCTAAAAATTAATGATTAAAGATTTTTTAAAACTCCTTTTTGTTTTTATTGTAGGAGTAATAGGTGGAATTTTTGGAAATTACATTTTCCCTATTGAATGGCAATGTCCTCAGTGTCCAATCTATCAAACAAAAATAGAAAAAATATATATTAAAGAAACCTCAGTTTTAAAAGAATTGGTAGAAAAAGTAGAAAACCCAATTGTCAAAATAAAAACAGAAACCAAAAAAGAAAAAATCCTTGGAGGAGGAATAATTTTAACCGCAGATGGATTTTTAATCACTTTGGCTGATTTTTTTCCTTCAAAAGGAAAAACAGAAATTTTTTGGGAGGGAGAAAAAATAAAAAATTATAAAATCATCAAAATTGATCCAAAAGAAAATTTAGCCCTAATTAAGATTGAAAAAAAAGAAAAATTTCCAACCGTAGGTTTTGCTAATTTAGAAAAATTAAAAAAAGGAGAAAAAGTTTTTTTAATTGGGGTTTTTTCTAAAAAAGAAAGTTTAGAAAAATTTGTCAATCAGGGGATAATAAAATATTTCAAAAAAGAATTAATTGAGACAAACATTACAGAAAAAAACGGCAAAGGAAGCTTTCTTTTTAATTTTCAGGGAGAATTGATAGGAATAAATGAAATAGATAAAAAAGGTAAAATAAAAGTAATTCCAATTGATAAAATTAAAAAATTTGCCAATTTATAAAAATTTTAATCTTTTCTCTCTCCCAAAACTACTTTGAAGATTTTCTCTTCATCCCCTCTTAAAACTTTTAGAGTAATTTTGTCTCCGGGATTATATTTTAATATCACTTTGCCTAAAGAATTCTTTTGAGTAATTTTTTCTCCATTTACCTCCAAAATTATATCCCCTGCTCTCAATCTAGCTTTTTCTGCTGCTGAATTTGGAAAAATAGCTCTTTCACCATGAGGTCCTCTTACTATCCAAGCTCCATAGTCAACAGGTAAATTATTTTCTCTTTGAATTTTCTTGTCAATTAAAACATATCTCACTCCTAAAAACGGATAAACAATCTTTCCTAAGGTTTTAACTTGTTCAATTGCTTTTTTAGCACTATTTATAGGCAGAGCAAATCCAATATTTTCACCTCCTACAACCATAGCGGTATTAATACCAATAACTTCTCCTTTTAAATTTAAAAGAGGACCCCCAGAATTTCCTTTATTAATTGCTGCATCTGTCTGAATAACATCTTCTAATGTTTCTACTATTCCCCCTCCAGAAGCTGTAATTTTTCTCCCCAAACCAGAAATTACTCCTACAGAGACAGAATTTTGAAATTCGCCCAACATATATCCAATAGCAATTACTGTTTGTCCAATTTGTAATTTATCAGAATCTCCCAATTTTACTGTAGGAAATTTTAATTTTTTCCCTTTTTGCTTAATCTTTAAAATTGCCAAATCCTTAACGGGGTCTCTAGCTACAACTTCTACTGGAAATTTTTTTCCTTCATTAGTAATTACTGTATATTCTGCATCTTTATCAGCAACAACATGTTTGTTGGTTAAAATCAATCCATCTTCAGAAATAATAAATCCCGTTCCTCCTCCTACTTTTCTTTTTTCAGTTCCTTTTTTTCTATAAAAGGGAATTTTAAATTCAAAAAATGGCTCATTAAAAAATTCTTCAAAAGGAGACCCTTCAAACGGAGAATAATATTCTCTCTCATATACAGGTAATTCTTTGGTAATCACAATTGAAACTACAGCGGGTGATACCTCTTTTACTGCTTTTATTACAGCTTTTTCTTGGGGAATTTGAGAAATGTAAATGGTTTTTGTTTTTGAGAAATTGCTTTTTTGAATTGGAATTTGAGAATAAAGATAGGCTCCTCCAATTAAACCACCAAGAATACCAACAAAAAAACTAAAAAACATCAAAAAAAGAGGCAAGAGAACCCCTCCCCTATTTTTTGGAGCAGGCAACTTTGAGAAATTTAAAACGGGAGATTTGAAACCTGGCAATTTAAAAATCATAGAAAAATTTTATAAAAAATCTTTTTTTA
This sequence comes from uncultured Candidatus Saccharibacteria bacterium, assembly GCA_964552375.1. Lineage (GTDB taxonomy): Bacteria > Patescibacteriota > Minisyncoccia > Minisyncoccales > CAZJYT01 > CAZJYT01. The sequence continues at coordinate 663 of CAZKFX010000031.1, read as the reverse complement.
TTTCAAGGAAAAACATCACTTTATTTTTTCTACTAATTTTAATTCCAATTTTTCATTTTTAGCATCAAATAAAACAAAGCTTGGTTTAAAATATAAACCTGCTAAATTTCCTGGATTTACCAATCTTGTCTTTCCAATTTTATTTTCCGAAGGATAATGTAAATGTCCAAAAAAGACTATATCATACTTTTGGGTTTTTGCTAATTTTTGAGCAATTTTGGGAAAGTGAGAAAAAGCCAATTTCTTTTTTTCAACTTCTATTTCTCCATATTCTGAAAAAATTTCCACATTATCAAAAAAATTAGAATATTTTTCCAAATTTGTATCTCTATCTACATTTCCTAATGAAAGATAAATTTTTCTAGGAAAACTTTTTGAAATTTCTTTCAATGTCTCAAAAGTAGTCACATCTCCACAATGAATTAAAAATAAAATATCTTCCTTTTTTAACCAAAAAATCACTTTTCTTAAATTCTCTAAATTATCATGAGTATCAGAAATTATCCCAATTTTAAAATTCTCTCCTTTCATTTTTAATTTTTAATTTTGAACTTTATTTAAATCTAATACCAACTCCGACATTAAAGTCAATTTTGACTTGGTCTGGGGTTCTTTGGTAATTGTAAGCTCTTAATTCATCAAGTGTTCCAACAAAGTAAGAAG
>CAZKFX010000030.1:0-6711 GCA_964552375.1 uncultured Candidatus Saccharibacteria bacterium | reverse complement strand
TTTATTTGGGTTAAGAAAAAAAATCTAAAAGTTGAGGGAAAAGAAATTGATTTAGACCAATTTCCTAATTTGAAATAACTCAGTGAACCTTTTTACTCTACCATTATTTCTTCTGGAGGAAGAGTAGTTAAATTGGTGGAAATAGGAGGAAAGGAAAAAGAAATGGATTGTCCTGTCCATTCGTCTTTACCAGTAACTACAACACTTGAAATTAAAATTGGATATTTTTTTGGTTCTTTTTCGTTTTCACTTAAATTTTCTGGCAACAAAAGAGAAACCTGAAAGACAAATTGAGTTTTTTCTTTTGGTTTTAAATTATCTATTTGCCATATCAATTCTCTGGTTTCTGAATCAAATGAAAAGACACTGTCTTCGGGATAAATTTTCCCAGTCAATTTGGCGTATGGAGATAAAACCGCTTTTATTTTCAAATTGGAAATCTCATTGTAAAAATTTTCTATTTCCCAGAAAATGGTAAATTGGCTTTCTTTTCCAGGTAAAGGAGGAAGAGGCCCCAAAGAATTAAAAATTTCATCATTAATTTTACCTTCTTGAGAGAAAGACAATTTTGTATTAACTTTTGTCCAAAATTCTTTTCTTGTCTGTTCAGAAAAGATTACCTCATTGCTAACTTTAAGATTTTCTTTTTCTAAAGGAGCTTTGTCTTTTAATTTTACCCAAAATTCTACTTTCCCCTCTTCTCCAGGAGGTAAAAATTTCAATTGAGAATTTTTTTTCCAGTCCCACAAAATTATCTCAGAACCAGGACTATGAAAACCCCTTTCAACGGTTATTGTATCTAAATCAAAAATTTCTCCTTTTAATTTACAAACCAAAGTCAAATTTTCAAAAGGTTTTTCTCCTACATTTCTAAAATATATTTCATAGTGCAAAATTTCTCCCAAATTTGCTATGTATTCAGGATTTTTATTAATCAATTGAGAAATATAAAGAGAGCTTTTAGCAATTTCTATTGCTGCACTGGCTTTCTTTAAGGGAATGTATTTTCCCTCCCTCCAGACTCCAAAAATTGCATGAAAGATCTGTTTTTCTCCTACATTACCATTCAAAATTCCCTTAATTTTAATTCTTCCACCTTGACCAGGATTTAAAGTTGAGATTTCAAAATAATTTTCTTCTAAACTTTTTGGTTCTGTTTCTAAAACTTTAAAATCTTTGGGATATTGAAATTTTATTCCAATGTCAAAAAGAGGATATTCTAAATTAGAGAAAAAATTTAAAGAAAAATCAAAATCTCTCCCAGATTCCACCGAAGATGGAACATCTAAATTAAAAGCTAAAGGAACTTTTTTAATTTGAGTAATAAAAGTGGTAGAATTTTCATAATTGGCTTTAAGATTTTTCAATTTATAATAAAGAGTCGCCCTAGCTATTTTTCCCTCCCCTTCTTTGCCTAAAAGTCGGGCTTTTATCTGAAAACTTCCTTCTTCTTTGGGATAAATGGTGCCAAGAAAAATTTCTTTTCTTAATTTTTTTTCTTGTTGAGGAGTCTCAATCCTGTTTTCTATTTTGCAATATAAAGAACCCTCAGGACATTCAAAAACCAATTTAGCATTTTCTATGGCAAATTCTCCCTGGTTTTTGTAATTAACAATAAAGGTTGTCTCTTTTAAAAGAGAAACTTCTCTTTCTCCTAAAATTTCTAATTTTATTGCCTCTTTGGAATATTTATTTTTGAAATAATACCAGAGCCCCAAACCCAAAGAAATAATGAAAGCAAAAATTATTATTTTTCTTATAATTCTCATAAAGAAGAAATCCAAAGGAAATATTTTTCTGAAATTTCTTTTAATTTAATTTTAAAAGATTTTGAAATTTTAATTTTTTTTAAAATTTGCCAATTTTTCTCCAAAATAAGCCTTAAAATTTTGACAACCTGAGGAGAAATTTTTAAAATTGATTTTTCTTTTAATTTTACCTTTAAAAAACAATTTTGGCAAGCTATTCCTCCTTCTTCAAAGATAAAATAAAGCTCCTTGGGTGGCAATCTTTTTTGACAAAAAACACAAAAATAGAGTTGAGGTTGATATCCTAAAAAAGAAAACAAATTCCACAAAAAAAAATAAAAAATAAAATCCAAATTTGGTTTTTTGGGATTGTAGTTTTCTAATTTATTAAAAACTTCTATTAAAAAATTCCATAAATTTAAATCTGGCTCTGAACCTTTAATTAATTCATCTAAAACTTGGGTCATTCTATAAGCTATGCTCATTTTTTTTAAATTGCCTCTTATTTTTGGAAATTTTTGAAGAGGCACTGTATCAATTAAAGTATTTTGAGTTTTTCCTTGGACAAATTCAATCTCTGAAAGAAAAAAAATTTCTATTCCGCTTTTTAGTTTAGAAGTAATTTTCCTTATCCCCCGCCCCACTACTTTTACCTTTCCAAAATCTTTAGTGTAAAGAGTAAATACTCTGTCTGCCTCTCCCCTATCCTCTTTATTTATTACCAATCCCTGAGTCCGATAATGAAAGAACATTTATTTTACTTTTTTAATTGCCAAAAACATCTTTTCTCCCTCAATCAAAATTTCTTTTTTTGCCAAAACTCCTTTTTCTTCTTTTTCACACACAAAATCTTTTATCAAAGCCTCTTTTAAAATTTCATTTTTATGTTTCAAAAAGACTTCGTTCATTTTTTCATTTCCCAAAAAATAGACTAAAATTTTATCTTTAGGAGAAAGATTACCCAACTTTCTCATCAATTGAATATTTCTAACCAATTCCCTAATCATTCCTTCTTCTTTAAGGTCTGGAGTGATTTTAGTATCCAATTCTATTTTGTTTTTAATTTTTTTGTCAATTAAAACCTCTTTGACATTTACCTCATCTTTTATTAATTCTAAAAATTCCTTTTTTAAATCAATTTTTATCTTTAGAGTTTTTAAAGGTTGGCGAACTTTAATTTTTGCTTTTTTCCTTTCAGCCAAAGCCAAACTTACAATTTCTCTTGTCTTTTCCATTTCTCTTTCCAAATCTTCATTAATTAATTTTTTATCCTCTTTTGGCCAATCCTCCAAATGAACAGAAATTTTTTTAGGTTTTAGCTCTTGATAAATTCTTTCACTTAAAAAAGGCAAAAAGGGAGCTAACAATTTACTCAAGTTAAATAGAACAAAACCTAAAATATTTGTGGCAACTTTTAATTCTTTTTTTGTTTCAGGTCTTTGAAAGCGATTTCTTGATCTTCTGATATACCACAAAGATAAATCTTTTATTACAAATTCTTCAATTTCTCTGGCTCCTCCAGTAATGTCGTAATTTTCTAATTTTTCGGTGACACTTTTAATTAATCCATTTAATTTTGAGATTATCCATTTGTCTAAAATATTTTCTGTTGAAAGTTTTGCAAAAGAAAAATCTTTCTCTCTGTAGGTTTGGAAAAATTGAAAACAGTTCCAGAAAATTAAAATAAACCTTCTCAAGGTCTCTTTTATGTCTTTTTCTGAAAACAGTTTTGGATCTCCTGGTTGGTTAATTGTATAAAAATACCATCTCAAAGTATCAACTCCATATTTTTCAATCATTTGCCAAGGATCTACAACATTACCTTTTGATTTTGACATTTTCTCTCCTTTTTCATCTAAAACATGACCCAAAGAAATTACATTTTTATAAGCAGGACCTTTTCCCAAAAGAGTAGAAACTGCCAAAAGGGTATAAAACCATCCTCTTGTTTGATCAATTCCTTCGCAAATATAATCTGCAGGAAAAGGAATTTTCTTTTTTGAAAAAGGATAATGAAATTGAGCAAAAGGCATACTTCCAGAATCAAACCAACAATCAATTACTTCTTTTACTCTTTCCATTTCTTGTCCACATTGAGGACAGAAAAATTTTACTTTGTCAATAAAAGGACGATGGAAATCAATTTCCATTTTTTCGTTAAAGGGTAAAAGTTTAAATTCTACTTTTTTGAAAGTTCCCGTTTTTAAGGTTTTGTCACGATTTTTTCTTCTCCATTTAATAATTTTCTCAATATCCCATCCTTTTAAGGTTTTTTCTAAAATTGTCAAAGGAAGCTCATGAGAAACAATTACAATTTTTTTTCCTTGATATTTTTTATCGACTGCTTTTATAAAATTGTAGGTTCTTTTTTGAATATCTAACAAACTCTCTCCTTTGGGCACTTTTGTCCTGAAAGGATCCTTTTTTTCAAAAATAAAATCCCAAACCAATTTTGGATTTTTTCCATTGAAAATTCCAACATTAACCTCTCTTAACCTTTTATCAAAAATTATTTTAGCTCCAGTAACCTGAGAAATAATTTGAGCGGTCTGTTTAGCTCTTAACAAATCTGAAGAGAAAATTAAATCTATTTTTTTAAGTTGTCTAGCTGATTTTAAAACCTCCTTTTTCCCTTTTTCAGTTAAAGGATAAGGTTCTTTTTCTGGCCAGCAACTAGCAAAGTTTTTCACTTGTCTTAAGGAATGACCATGTCTAAAGAGATAATAGGTATTTTTAGAAAATTTTTGGTTTAATATTTCTTTAAAAGAACCAATAACTTTTATTTTTTGACATTTTTTACATTCCCAAACAGGAAGAGGAGTTCCCCAATATCTTTCTCTGCTTAAAGCCCAATCTTTAATTTCTCTTAACCAGGTTCCAAATCTTCCTTCTTTTATATAAGAAGGAACCCAATTTACTTTTTGATTATTTTTTATTAATTGTTCCTTTATTTGTGTCATTTTGATAAACCAAGACTCTTTAGCGTAATAAAGCAAGGGGGTTTTGCAACGCCAACAGAAAGGATAATCGTGTTCATATAATTCTTCTTTGAATAATAAATTTCTCTTTTTTAAATTCTCAATTATTAAAGGATCTGCCTCTTTTATAAAAATTCCCTTCCAGTCTTCAATTTCTTTTTTAAATTTTCCTTCTTCATCTACTGTTAGAAAAATAGGAAATTCTCCCAAATCTTTTTTCTTTAAATTTTCTTTCCTTATAGCCAGTAAATCTTCTTCACCAAAAGCAGGTGCCAAATGAACCAAACCTGTTCCTTCCTTTAAAGAAACAAAATCAGCCAAAATTACCTCATAAATTCTCTTTTTTCCTTTTATTTTTTTTGCCATTAAATTTTCCAGATTAAATTCAAAAAGAGGTTGATATTTTAACCCTTCTAATTCCTTTCCCAAAAATTCTTTTGTCAGTTTTCCTTTTATATCAAGAAATTCTACTCTCTCTTTTGCCAAAATAAACTTTTCGTTTCCCACTTTTAAAATGACATATTTAAAATTTGGGTTTACCGCTACAGCTACATTTGCTGGTAAAGTCCAAGGAGTAGTTGTCCAAACAAGCAAAAAGGTATCTTTTTGATCCAAAACCCTTAATTTTACATAAATTGCGGGTTCTTTTACCTTTTTGTAACCCAAAGAGACTTCATGAGAAGAAAGAGATGTTCCACAGCGAGGACAATAAGGAACTACTTTGTAATCTTTATATAACAAACCCTTTTTCCAAATTTCTTTTAAAATCCACCATAAAGTCTCAATGTAATCTGGAGAATAAGTAATATAAGGGTCTTTTAAATTGAGCCAAAAAGCAATTCTTTCTGTTAATTCTTCCCAATCTTTTTTGTAATCCCAGACAGATTTTTTGCAAGCTTTATTAAATTTGGCAATTCCATATTTTTCAATTTCTTTTTTTGATTTAATACCCAATTTTTTCTCAATTTCTAATTCTACTGGCAAACCGTGAGTATCCCAACCTGCCTTTCTTTCAACTCTAAAATTTTGCATTGTCTTGTAGCGACAAATAATATCTTTAAAAACCCGAGATAAAACATGATGAATACCAGGTTTTGCATTAGCAGTAGGAGGTCCTTCGTAAAAAACAAAATCTGGAGACTTTTTTCTTTGAGAAATTGACTTTTCAAAAATTTTCTCTCTTTTCCAAAAATTTAATATCTCTTTTTCTTTTTGGGGAAAGTTTAACTCACTCATAAACTCTTTAAAGAGATTTTATTTAATTTACCACTTTCTTTTTTTATTGGCAAGTAAATAAGAATTTCCAATTTCCAATATCCAATTTTCAATTAAATTCCAATTACCGAATTACCAAATGACCGAAACAATTTTATTTATTAATTGAGAATTTGGTCATTGGAATTTGAATATTAATTGGAATTTGGGAATTGGAATTTGGAATTTAATTACAATTGACCGAATTATTTTGTTTTCTCTATTACGCGGGAAAAGATTTTCTTTAACTCGATGGCTTCTTTGCGAAGAAGCTCTCCTTCTTCTTTAAATTTTTCAATATTAGTTTCAATAATTAATCTTAACCAATAAGCCGATTCTTTCGCTTCTTTTCTACAGATTTTAATTCGCATTTTAAAGTCTTTTTTACTAAAAGCTTCATTAGCTTCGATATAATTTGCACCTACTGATCCTGAAGCTCTAATAACTTGCTTCACATATTCAATGTTACTGATGGTCTTTGGTAATTTCTTACAGAAAAGAGCAATCCTTTTTGCAAACTGATAGGTTCTCTCTTCAAGGTCATATTTGCTTTTTGTTGTTTCGGTCATTGGAATTTGGAAATTGAATATTAATTGGAAATTGGAATTTGGATATTGGAATTTATCTAAATCTGATGCCGACGCCAGAGTTAAAGTCAATTTTGACCTGTTCTGGAGTTCTTTGGTAATTGTAAGCTCTTAATTCATCAAGTGTTCCAACAAAGTAAGAAG
>CAZKFX010000029.1:0-6936 GCA_964552375.1 uncultured Candidatus Saccharibacteria bacterium | reverse complement strand
TCTTTCAAATAGAAAAAAATCAATTAATTTTGGCAGCCACTGATAGTTTTAGATTGGCAGAAAAGAAAATTCCCTTAAAAGAAGGAAAAGATGAAACTTTTAGTTTTATCCTTCCTCAAAAGGCAGCTAGAGAAGTGGTTAATATTTTTGGCGACAGAGAAGAAATAAAATTGTATTTTTCTCCTAATCAGGTAATGTTTGAGGCTTTAATGGAAGAAGTCTCTCATCCTCAAGTTCAACTTGTTTCAAAATTAATTGAAGGAGAATATCCTAATTATCAAGAGATTATTCCCAAAGAATTTATCACTAAATTAATTTTAGACAAAAAAGAATTAATAGACCAAATTAAATTGGCTTCCCTTTTTACTAAAAAAAGCAATGAAATTAAATTGAAAATTGATAGCAAAAAACAAAGAATGGAAATTTTCTGTGAAAATCCAGAAACTGGTGAATACAAAGCTTGCTTGCCAGCAAAAGTAGAAGGAAGTAGTTTAGAAATTGCTTTCAATTATAAATTTCTTTTAGATGGATTAATTAAAATGAAAGAGGATGAAATATTTTTTGGATTTCAAGGAGAAGAAAGAGCGGTTTTAATAAAACCAAACAATGTTACAGATTACATTTATATTGTAATGCCAATGAAAGCAAGCTAAAAAATTATTCTAATTTTTCTTTTTCTTTTAGCCAATTTTTTATTCCTTCTTCCCATCTCCAAAATTGAGGATCTTTATAAGGATTAGAAGGGGGAGGGCCCTGAGGATTGTCTTTTTGAACATAAAACAAAATTGAATGAGGAGGATATAAAATTTTTCCTTTCAAAACGGGTTTTGAAGTAATGATTTTTTCAGGCATGGTGAATTCTTCAGAAGGATATTTTAAAATTGCCTTTTCCATAAACTTTCTCCAAATATAACCTGCTTTAACAACACTTGGAGCATAAATTTTGGGAGGAGAGTGATCATTGTTTCCTACCCAAACCCCACATACAATACTTGGAGTATAGCCTATTGTCCAAGCATCTCTAAAATCTTGAGTGGTACCAGTTTTAGCTGCTACTTTTTTGTTCTCAAAATAGAGAAAAGAATGTCTACCAAATAAAGGAGCCCTGGCTTCATTATCAGATAAAATATCATTTATCAATCTGGCGATTTGCTTTTCCATAATTCTTCTCTGGGTAAATTCAGCTTTTTCTACAATATTGCCTTTGCTGTCAACAATTTTCAAAATGAAAGTAGGGTTTACTTTCAACCCTTCATTTGCAAAAACGGAATAAGCACTAACCATGTCTAAAAGTCTTACTTCAGCTCCCCCCAAAACCAGAGATAATCCATATTTTTGAACATCATCTTCTTTTAAGGTAGTAATTCCCATTTTTTTTGCCAATTCAATGGCATCTTTTACTCCTACCAAATACAAAAGTTTCACCGAGGGAACATTAAGAGATTGAGCTAAAGCCTCTCTTAAGGTAACAGGCCCTCTAAATCTTTTGTCGTAATTGTAAGGAATATAAGGTTTATTTTTCACTTTTCCAAAATTTGTCTTTACATCCCACAAAATTGTATCTGGAGTATAACCTTTTTCAAAAGCTTTTGCATAAACAAAAGGTTTAAAAGCAGATCCTGGTTGTCTTTTTCCTAAAACCGCAACATCAAACTTTGGTTCAAATTTACAATTTACCCCCTCTTTACAATCTTTTGGAAAAGAAGAAGTTGCATACCAATCAGCAGAACCTACTAAAGCAAGAATTTCTCCAGTTTTAGGATTCATAGCAACTAAACTTGCATTATATACTCCATATTTTTTATTTCTTTCTGCCCCCTCTTTAACTGCTTTTTCTGCTATCTTTTGAGTTTCCCAATCCAAAGTAGTGTAGACTTTAAAACCTCTTGTTTTTACTTCTTCCTTTCCATATTTTTTAATCAAATAATCTCTTACTAAAAAAACAAAATGCGGTGCTTTAATTGGAAAAACTCTTTTTACAAATTCAATTTTTTCTTTTTTGGCTTTTTCTGCTTGTTCTTTTGTAATATATCCTTCAGCTACCATTCTATCTAAAACATAATTTTTCCTTTCCATTAATTTTTCAAAATTTTCTTTTGCTGAGTAATAACTTGGAGCTCTAATTAAAGCAGCCAAAGTAGCTGTCTGGGCCAAACTTAATTCTTTTACCGATTTTCCAAAATAAGCCTCAGAAGCTGCTTCAACTCCACAACTATTTCTTCCAAAGGGGATTTGATTGAGATACCATTCTAAAATTTGATCTTTAGAGTAGTTTCTCTCTAATTCCAGGGCTAAAATTGCTTCTTTGGTTTTTCTGTTGAGAGTTTTTTTTAAATTTAAAAAAGTAATCCTTACCAATTGTTGAGTGATAGTAGAACCTCCCTGAGAGAGTTTTTTTAATTTTAAATCAACAAGAATGGCTCTTGCTATTCCTTTTAAATCTACACCAGGATGATGATAAAAATTGGCATCTTCGGTAGCAATCACTGCCTTTTTTAAATAATCTGGAATTTCATTTAAAGAAACCCATTTTCTTCTTTCTCCTTCAAACATTTCATAAAGCAAAACTTTACCCGTTCTGTCGTATATTCTTACTGATTGAGTTATTTCTATTTCAGAAAAATCCTCTGGCCTTGGAAGATCTTTGGCATAAAGAAGAAAAATACTCAAGAGACTAAAAAAGCAAGTTAAAAAAAATAAAAAAAATAGCTTTCCTAAAAATTTTAAGATAGGAAAAAATCCTCCTTTTTTCTTTTTATAAATTTTCCTAAAATATTTTCTCTTTGCCATATTTTCTTTTGTATGATATCATAAAAATTATGATAAAAGAAATCAATTCAAAAATCACAGAAATTTTGGAAAGGGGAACAAAAGAGATTATTGAAAAAGAAAGTTTAATAAAGAAATTAAAATCAAAAAAGAAATTGAGAATTAAACACGGAATAGACCCTACTACCAAAGATCTCCATTTGGGGCACGCAGTAATTTACTTTAAATTAAGAGAATTTCAAGAGATGGGCCATCAAATTATTTTTTTAATTGGAGACTTTACCGCTCGTTTTGGAGATCCTACTCAAAAGTTGGTTCCCAGACAATTGAAAAGCAAAAAAGAGGTTAGAGAATTGGCAAAGGATTATTTAAGACAGGTAGGGAAGATTTTAGATTTGGATAAATTGGAAATTAGATACAATGGCGAATGGTATGATAAAATGTCTGCTGAAAAACTATTAAATTTGATGGCAAATTTCACTACCGCAAGAATGTTAGAAAGAGAAATGTTTAAAAAAAGAATGAAAGAAAATTTAGAAATAAAATTGCATGAAATTGTTTATCCGGTTTTGCAAGCCTATGACTCAGTAGTTTTAAAATCTGACCTCACAGTTTGTGGTTCTGATCAAATTTTCAATGAAATTAGAGCTAGAGAACTTCAAGAAAAATTTGGTCAAACACCTCAAGATATTTTAGCAATGAAAATTTTGAGAGGGACAGATGGCAAAGAAAAAATGAGCCAAAGTTTAGGAAATTATATTAAAATTGAAGAAAACCCAATTCAACAATACGGAAAAATAATGTCAATCCCAGACCACTTAATTTTAGAATATTTTGAACTGCTAACAAAAATTCCTCTAAAAGAAATTGAAAAAATGAAAATGGAAATGAAAGAAAAAAAAGCAAACCCAAGAGACTTAAAAGCAAAATTAGCTAAAGAAATTGTTGAAATTTTTCATGGAAAAGAAAAAGCAAAAATGGCAGAAAAAGAATTTGAAAGAGTGTTCAGAGAAAGAAAATATCCTTCTCAAATTCCTCAAGTTAAAATTAAAGAAAAAAGAATAAATATTTTAGATCTTTTAGTAAAAACAAACTTGGCCTCCTCAAAATCGGAGGCCAAGCGTCTTGTCTTGCAAAGAGGTGTCAAAATAGATGGTGTCTGTCAAACAGATTGGCGTAAAATCCTTTCTCTCAAATCCGGACAAATCATTCAGGTAGGGAAAAGGAAATTTCGAAAAATAGTTTAAAGGGTGTCTTCATCTTCATCTAAGCTTTCTTCTTCCTCTAAACTTTCTTCTTCCTCTTCTAAACTTTCCTCTTCCTCTAACATTTCTTCCTCTTCATCTAAGCTTTCTTCTTCATCCTCATCTTGATTGAGAAAAACTCTTATTTTCTTTTTTACTAAATTCATAAATTTTTAAAATTCTTTAACAAATTGAGACTCGACCTTTTTTTGATTATTTCCAGATTATATACTTGCCTAATTTACTTGTCAAGAGACCTTGTTTGCTCTTTCAAAAATTGATACTTTTACTTATGAAAGATAAAAACCCTTAAATTTTATGAAATTTAAACTCAAAAATACCATTTTAGAATTAAAAAAAGGAGACATTACTGAAATGGAAACAACAGCCATTGTTAATCCCGCAAACAAATACTTAAAACATGGAGGAGGTGTTGCCAAGGCTATTGTGGAAAAGGGAGGAGAAATAATTCAAAAAGAGTCAGATAAAATAGGTTTTTGTCCTGTTGGAGAGGCAGTAATAACTACTGGAGGAAAATTGAAAGCAAAATATGTTATTCATACGGTAGGTCCTAAATGGGGAGAAGGGAAAGAAAAAGAAAAATTAAAAAAATCTGTTTTGAGTTGTCTAAAATTGGCTGACAAAAAGAAAATAAAATCTCTTTCTTTGCCAGCAATCAGCACTGGAATTTTTGGCTTCCCTAAAGAAAAAGCAGCAAAAATAATTTTAGAGACCATTTCAGACTATGTATTAAAAGAAAAAACCAATTTGGAAGAAATAATCGTTTGCCTTTATGATACTCCTACCTTTGAAATTTTTAAAAAAGAATTTGTTAAAATTGTAGAAAAATTGACTTGAAAATTTTAATTAGTTAAAATGAAAAACGGAGAGGTGGCTGAGTGGTTAAAAGCGGCACACTGCTAATGTGCTGGGGAGAAATCCCCACGTGGGTTCGAATCCCACCCTCTCCGCTTGCTTATGTCAAAGAAAATTTATCTCTCTATTTTTGGTTTTTTATTTTTCTGGTTAGTTTTTGGCGCCATTTTTTGTTTAGGTCAAACCAAAATTGATTTGCCCTCTCCAGGACTTACTCCTGACAGCCCTTTTTATTTTTTAGAAATATTTTTTGAAAAGATAGGAGATTTTTTTACATTTGGAGATTTAGCTAAAGCAAAAAGATATATTAAATTAGCTAATGAAAGAATAGCTGAAGCAAAGGCGGTTGTAGATAAGGGAAAACCAAAAGCAGTAGATAAAGCTTTAGTTAGATATCAAAAACAATTGGAAAAGGCTTTAGCTAAAGCTGAAAAAGTAAAAGCTAAAGGAAAAAGTATCGCCCAAATTACTGACCTTATCAGTCAAGCTACAGCAAAGCATTTGACCGTTTTAGAAGAGGTTTCAGAAAAAGTTCCCAAAACTGCTAAATTAGCTATTCTTCAGGCAAGGGAAGCTTCTAAAACCGGTCAAATTAAAGCTCTTGAGGCTTTATCAAAGGAAAAACCAAAAAAGGCTTTTAATTTCAATATCAAAACAATCCAGAATAGATTGGAAAAAATTAAAAAAGAAACCAAAGAAGGTGATGAAAAAGCCATAGAAATGGTTTTGTCTGATTTTATTGCTTTTCAAGGTTTGCTAGAAAAAATGGGTAAAGAAAATCAATCAATATTGGGTAGTTTGGTTGGAGAAGCTATGACTGATCAAATTGAAGCTCTTGACAAAATAGAAGAAGATTTTAAAAATCTTTCTCCTCAAATGGCTGAAAGAGTAAAAATAATCAGAAATAATACCATTAATGGACAATTGGAAGTTTTGGAAGGTTTAGCAAAAATTAATCCTGAAAAAGCAGCTGAAATTTATTCTGTAGCTTCTGAAAAGAGATTGGAAAAAGTAAAGCAAAAAGCAAAAAGCAAAAATGTAAAAGAAATAGAGAAAGCTTTAAATGAATTTGAAAAGTATTCTGCTTTTGGGCAAGAAATTTCTGAAATTGCCAAAGAGATAGGTGAAGATACTAGCTCAGTTGAAAAATTAGTTGCAAAAACAACTACCCACCATTTAGAAGTTTTAAACCAAATTTACAATGAAGTTCCAGAGCCAGCCAAAAAAGCAATTCAAAAGGCAATGGTTGTTTCAGAGAAGGGACGTCAAAAAGCAGTAAAGGCTCTAAAAGAGAGAGGGGCTTTAGAGGATATTCCAGAGAGAGTACCATTACCTTCAGAAGTTAAAGAGAAAGTGTTTGAGAAAAAAAGAATTCCAGAAGGAGAAGAAGCCAAAAAACCAAAAATAGAGATACCAGAAAGTGAAGGAGTTGAGAAAATAGAAAAGCCTGAAATAGAAATCCCAGAAAAACCAAAACCTAAAGAACCAAAACAAAAACCAGAAGCAGAAAAACCCAAAATAGAAAAACCTGAAATTTCTCCCGGGCCACCAATTAGATAACTCTGATTTTTCATTTCCCCGGCTTGCCAAAAAGTAATTATTCGTCTTTTAGATTTTTTGGTTGTTTTGTTAGATATTGTATTCTCTGTCATATTGGCAAATGTCTTGTTTCGAATATTATAGAAACAAGGCTGATTTTTAATTAAAAAAATCGAAACAATATGACAAAAAAAGAAGTTATTTGGCGAGAAATTTTATTTCAAGGTACAGAAAATAAAAAATTTGAGTTCACTCAAAAAGAGTTGGCTCAAAAATACCGCTTTTCTTTGAGCACGGTTTTTAATGCTTTAAAAATTCCAAGAGATACCAATATTATTGAAGGAAAAAGGGGGTTTAGAATTCAAGATATAGAAAAATTTTTGTATCTTTGGGCAACTTTTAGAAAAATCAAAAAAGATATTATTTATCAAACAGCAGTAAAAAAAGGGGTTTTTGAGATCGAAGGAGAAATGCCTCCTCAAGTGATTTTTGGTGCCTACACTGCCTT
>CAZKFX010000028.1:0-7168 GCA_964552375.1 uncultured Candidatus Saccharibacteria bacterium | reverse complement strand
TTCCTCATACCCATTATGATGCCATTTGGGTCTTTAGCAAAGAAGATTATTTTTATATTAATATTGACCTTATTTTAAAAAAGGTGGTTGAAATTTTAGAAAAAGATAAAGATTATAAATTTTTGATCGAACAAACCTATCTTTTGGAACAAGTTGAAAGAAGAAATCCTTGGCTTTTTGAGAAAATTAAAAAATTTATCAAAGAAAAAAGAATAGAGGTAGCAGATGGTGAATTTTTAATGGCAGATACAATGCTTCCTTTGGGAGAAACCTTAATAAGGCAGATTTTAAAAGGGAAACTCTATTTAAAAGATAAATTTGGAATAGATGTTAAGGTAATGTGGCAGGCAGATAGTTTTGGATTAAATGCTCAATTGCCTCAAATCTGGAAAAAATCAGGCTATGAATATTGTGCTTTCAGAAGAGGAGCGACTAAAAAATCTCCTTCTGAATTTTGGTGGAAGGGATTAGACGGAACCAAAATTTTATCTCACTGGATGCCTTTGGGTTATCGTGCAGGTTTGAATTTAGATAAATTAAAAGAAAGTTTTGAAACCTTAAAAGAGCTTTCAGCTACAGAAAATATTTTGATGCCTTCTGGAAGCGGAGTTACTCTTCCCCAGCCAGAGACTTCAAGAAAAGTAAAAGAATGGAACAAAACCAACAAATTTGCAAAAATGAAAATTGGAGGAATAGAGGAGTTTTTTGAAAAAATAAAAGAAAAAGGAAAAAATCTAGAAGTAAGAGAAGGTGAGCAATATTGTGGAAGATTTTCTGAGGTCTTTCCAAATTGTGCTTCTTCAAGAATGTGGGTGAAAAAAGCTTTGAGAAAATATGAAAATCTAATTTTGGCTACAGAAAGTTTTGCCTCAATAGCTTATGTATTAGGTTTTCCTTATCCCTTCAATGAATTAAAAACAAATTGGAGAAAGATTTTATTTGGAGCCTTTCATGACGCAGTGCCAGGAACTGGAACTGATGAGTGTTACGAAGAAATAAAAAGAAATTTTAAGTTTTTAAGGGTCCATTTGGGAAATCTTTTGAAAAATTCTTTATCAATAATTTCAAAAAACCTAAAAGAAAAAAGGCAAATCATTGTTTTTAATCCTTTGCCTTGGGAAGTTAAAAATTGGGTAGAGATTAATTTGAATTTTGAAAAAGAAAAAATAAGAAAAATTGAAGGTTTGAAAAACGGGAAAGAAAAAATAAAAGTAGAAGTTTTACAAAGCATTCCCGGTCCTAATGGCTTTTTGAGTTCAGCTAAAATTGGATTTGTAACCTCTCTTCCTCCTTTGGGATATAAAACATTTGAGATAATGGAAAATGCTCCAAAAAAGAATGATGAAAAAATTGAAGTGAAAGGAAATACCGTTTCTAACCGGTTTTTTAAGGTAAAGATTAATCCTCTTAATGGATTAATAGACATTTTCCAAAATAACAAACTTTTGGTATCTCAAGGAAATGAAATAGTTTTAGAAGAAGAATTGGGAGATTTGTATTACCACAAAAGCAGATTGGAAGGTTTTGTAAAAACAGAAAGAGGAGAAGGAATAAAATATGGAGCTTTTAAAGTGAAAAAAATAGAAATAAAAAAGCAAAGTCCTTCAAGAGTGATTTTAGAAATAAATGTCAATTATTTTGCTTTAAGATGGCCTTATAGATTGATAGAAAAATTGAAACCTCTTTTGTGGCGGCATCCAGTAATTTCCATTTCAAAGAAAATAATAATTTATAATGAATTACCAAGAATAGATTTTATTACCAAAATTGAAAATTATCATCCTCATGTGAGAATTAGAGTAAGGTTTCCTACTACCTTGAATTCTTCTCATTTTGAAGCAGAGACTCAATTTGGAGTAGTAAAGAGACCAACAAATGAGTATTATTTGAAAGTAGATGATAGTTGGAAAGAAAAGCCTTGCGGAGTTTATCCAGTCTTAAACTGGATGAGCTTTGGTAATGAAAAAAGGGGAATTGTAATTTTCAACCGAGGTATTCCAGCCCATGAAGTCAGAGACAATACTGTTTATTTAACCCTATTGAGAAGTATTTTGATGCTTTCTTCTGATGGAAAAGCAGGTCCTGCAATTCCTACATTTGATGCTAAAGAATTTAAAAAATATACCTTTCACTATTCTTTGCTTCCTTATCAAAAGAAAGATTGGGGTGTCTTTTCCAGATACGCTAAAGAATTTAATCAACCTTTCATTCCTCTTCAATTACCAAAAGAAAGAGAGAAAGAAATTTTTCCAGAGAGATTTTCCTTTTTTGAAATTGAACCTCAAAATTTAATTTTTAGTAGCCTAAAAAGAGCTGAGAAAGGAAAAGAATTAATTTTGAGATTTTATGAAACTGAAGGAAAAAAAACAAAGGCTGAAATTAAATTCTTTAGAAAGCCAAAATCAGTAAAATTTGTAGATTTTTTAGAAAGAGAAATTCCAGAAAGAGAAATTAAAATTCAACAAAAGAAAGTGTCTCTTTTAGTCAACCCCTTTGAAATAATTACTCTGAAATTAAGTTTTTAAGATAGTTTTTGATCTCTTTTGAAAATTCCGGGCAAGAAAGAGCAAGTTCAATTATTGTTTTTAGATATTCTATTTTATTTCCAGTATCATAATATTTAGCATTCTCAATCTCACAAGCATAAACCGGGAAATTTTCTCTTATTAAAACATTGATGGCATCTGTCAACCAAATTTCTTTTCCTTTTCCGGGTTTTAACTCAGAAATAACTTTAAATATTTCTGGAGGCAAAATATAGGCTCCGTGAGTAGCTAAATTTGATGGGGCTTTCTCGGGAGAAGGCTTTTCAACAATTTTTTTTATCCTGAAAATATTCTTTTCTACTTTTTCTATTTTAGCAATTCCATAAAGAGGAATTTTTTTCTTTTCTTTAATTCTTATTCCAGAGATTATTAAACCTTTGTATTTTTGAAAAGCAAAAAGCATTTGTTTTAATCTTGGAGGATTGGCTACAAAAAATTCATCTCCCCACAAAACCCCAAAGTATTCATTTCCAATTACACTTTTGGCACACAAAACAGGAATGGCATTACCATATTTTTCACTTTTTTGTCTGATATAAATAAAATTGGCTAAATTGGCAATTTTTTTTATTTGAGCCAACTGTTTTCTTTTTCTTTTTTCTTTAAGGAATCTCTCTAACTCAAAAGATCTATCAAAATGATCTTCAATGGCTCTCTTTTGCCAACCGGTAATTATTATAATATCTTTAATTCCAGAATTTACCGCTTCTTCTACTACATATTGAATTACAGGTTTGTCCAAAACTGGAAGCATTTCCTTTGGCATTGCCTTTGTCTGAGGCAAAAATCTTGTCCCCCAACCTGCAGCTGGAATAACTACTTTTTTAATTTCCATACTCTTTTTGTAATTAAATACCAATTTTCAATTTCTGAAAACCTTTTTGAGGGATCTAAAACTAATCCCCCTTTTACTCCTTTAATTTTATTTATCACAAAATATCTTTCAGGAAAATTATACAAAAAAATTGCTGGCAAATCTTCAATAATTTCTTTTTGAATTTTTTCATAAATTTTCTTTCTCTCTTTTAAAGAGAATTCTTTTCTTGCTTTTTCTATTAATTCATCTACTTTTTCGTTTTTGTAATTTGAGATATTCAAACCTAATTCTCTTTGAGAAGAATGCCAAAAAGGAAAAGGGTCTGGCATCATTCCTAAAATTTGCCCAAACAACAAAACCTCAAAATTTTTTTCTTTAAAAACTTTTTTTTCCAAATCATTTTGACTTAAAATTTCAATTTTTACTTTGGCTCCTATTTTTTCCCATTGTTTTTTTAGCAAAAAGGCGGTTTCTTTTAAAATGGGGTGAGAGACGGTAGTTAATGTAAATTCCAAAGGGATTTCTTTTGTCTCTATTGGAAAGCAAATCTCGTTCAATTTTTTTCTTGTCGCTCTACCTACATAACCTGTGCATTTGATTTCATAACCTGCTATTTGAGAAATTTCTTTTTTATATTTTTTTTGAAATCTGATTACAGCTTGTTTGGTAAGAAGGTCAAAATTCCCATCTATTTTTTTTAAGGGATAAATTTGAGGATCTTTTGCTAAACATTCTTGGAGTTTTTTTACGTCTTCTCCGGTGTCATGAAGCTTTAAATCTTTCTCAAATAAAAAAGCGGGTTCTTTTTTAACAATTTTTACCATTTTTCCTTCTTTTTCTTTGAAATTAGCTTTCTTTAAAACCTCTTTTGCTTTTTCTAAATCAAATTCAAAAGTAGTGGTAGGCGGAGAAAAATGGTAAAAATTTGGTAAAAGAGGCGAAAGAACAATCTCTCCTCTTTTTTTTAACACTTTGTCTAAAATTTCTTTTTTATCTGTAGCTAAAGCTAAAGCCAATCTTACTTCTTTTTCCAAAAGCAAATTTTCTTTTTCATTTTCTTTCTTTTTGAGATTGAAAAATACAGCAAAATATCTTGGAAAAATAAAAGAGTATTCATTAAACCCAGTCAAATTAAAATCTAAATTTTCCAAAATTGCAGAGTCTATTTCTTTTTTTTGTAAAGCTAAAAGGAGATCTTTTTCAGTATCAAAAAATTTAAAAGAAATTTCTTCAATAAAAGGGAGTTTTCCAAAATATTTTTCATTTAAAGTCAAATTCAAAGAGGAAATTTTTCCATTTTCTTTTTTCTCTATATTTTTTATCTTATATGGTCCACAGCCTACGGGATTTAAATTTAAATCAGAAAATGGGAAATTTTCTGGCAAAACATTTTCCCAAATATGTTTTGGAATAATTTTTAGAGTCAATCTTTCCAAAAAAAATGAATAAGGTTGTTTTAACTCAAATTTCAATCTTTTATCATCTATCTTTTCTACTTTTACCCCTACCCAATTGGCTAATAAAGGACTTTTTGTTTTTGGATCTTGAATGCTTTCTATTGTAAATAAAACATCATCAGCAGTTATTTTTTTTCCATCTGACCAAAAAATATTGTCTTTTAGGGTTACCTCATATACTTTTCCTTCGTTTAAAATTTTGTATTCTTTTATTAAATCAGGAACAATTTCTCCTTTCAAATTATATTTCATTAATCCACAAAAAATAAGCTCTACTAAATCTCTATCTACATCATTAGATTCAGCATAGAGAGGATTTATAAAATGGGGGCTTCCAACTACTCCTTCAACTAATCTCCCCCCTCTGGCAGGAACAGGAAAAGTGAATTTATAATAAAATCTTTGAGCCAGAAAAATTCCAGAAAAAAGAAAAATAAACAAAAAAATAAAAAAAGAAATTATTTCTCCTTTTGTTAAAATTTTATGAGGTGACTTTAAAAATTGCCACCATTGAGATTTTGTAGGAAATTTTTTTCTCATCTTGAAAGCCACAAATTTAAAATTCCACAGAGCAAAAATAATGCCCCCAAAATACAAGTTAACCAAAAAATTTTCTTTTCAATTCCTCTCCTTGTAGCATAAAACCCTCCTTCTCCTCCAAAAGCAGAACCCAATACTGAACCCCTTTGTTGTAAAAGAATACAAATTATTAATAAAATTGAAACTATGGTTTGGAAAAAAAGAAAAATATCTTTCATAATTTTTAATTTTAAAACTTTGAAAAAATAAAATTCAATATTGAAACAATTAAACTTATCCAAAACAAAGATATCATTTTATCAAAAAACAAAGAAGGTAAAATTATTTGGGGAAAAAATACACTTGTTAGCCAAATCATTGCCATATTAATTAAAATAGTGAAAGCTCCCAAAGTAATTATTCTTAAAGGGAAAGTAATAAATCTTAAAATAGGAGCGACAAAAAAATTTAAAATTCCCAAAAAGCAACCTGCCAAAAATAAAATTTTAATTCCTCCATTTACCTCTACCCCTGACACCCATTCTTTTGCCAAATACAATCCCAAAATTCCAGCTATCAATTGACAAATTAAACCTTTCATTTAAGCAATTTCCATTTTATCAAGATTTAGACAAAAGGTCAATTTCTCTTAATTTTAAATGATATTTTTTAGCAAATCTATGAGCTTCATCCCTAATTCTCAAAATTAAATTAGAAAGTTGAGAAGGCAAATCTTTTAACAAAATGGATTCCTTTTTACCTTCAATAAATAACTCATTTTTTCTTTTAGCTAAAGCCACAATTTTAATATTTTTTAAAGAAAACTGATTTTTTATTTTTAAACCCGCATTTAATTGGGCTTTTCCACCATCAATCAAAATTACCTGAGGATATTCCCATTCTGGATGAGAAAATCTTCTCTTTAAAACTTCTTTTATCATTGCAATATCGTTAGGGGTTTGAGAAAATTTAATTTTAAATTTCCTATAAAAGTCCTTTTGGGCCACTCCATTAATAAAAACCACCATAGAACCTGTAGCTTTTTTTCCTTGAATGTTAGAAATATCATAACCCTCAATTCTCAAGATTTTTCCTTTTAAATCAAGTAGATTTTTAAGTTCTTTTTCTATTTCTTCATAATTAAAAAGACAAAAACTAACTTTTTCAAAAATTCTGGCATGAGACAAAACCCTTTCTAAACTCTCCAATCTGTCTCTAATTTTTCCTGCCATTTCAAATTCTTCTTTTTTTGCAAATTCTTTCATTTCTTTCTTTAAAGATTTTAAAACATCTTTTTTCTTTCCTAACAAAATCTCTTTAATGTGCTTTACTGAAAGCTGGCATTCCTTTTCAATCTTGCTTTCTTTCAAAAAACAAGGCCCCGGACATCTTTCCAAATAGTACCAAAGACAAGGTTTTTTAGGAAGTCTTTTACAAGAACGAAAAGGGAAAACTTTTCTTAAAATTTTTAAGGTTTCTTTTAAAGCTTTTCCATCAACAAAAGGTCCAATATATTCAACCTCTATTTTTTGTTTTTCCTTTTGTTTTTGATGGGTCCAAAAAATTCTAGGAAATTTTTCTTTGGTAATTCCAACAAAGAAATAATTTTTATCATCTCTCCAGACGATATTAAATTTTGGCTGATATTTTTTAATTAATTCAGCTTCCAAAATTAAAGCCTCAATTTCAGAATCTGTTTTAATATATCCTATTTTTTCTACCTCATCTATAAAAAAGTTCTCTCTAAAAGATGGATTTTGAAAATGATTTTTTACCCTTTCTCTAATATTGCTTGCTTTTCCAATATAGAGAATCTCTTTTTTGTTTTT
>CAZKFX010000027.1:0-8558 GCA_964552375.1 uncultured Candidatus Saccharibacteria bacterium | reverse complement strand
ATCTGATTTCCTCCTCACTCAAAGCCCTGTTATAGATGCGGACTTCGTCGATGAGGCCGTGGAAGGAGGAAATATAACTTGAAACATTACTTCGTGCTCCCAGAAAGACATATTGAGGAGAATGAGTAAATGCAGAACCTGTACTATAGTCAGCAGTCTGAGAAGAAGAAACCTTTTGGCCATTAATAAAAAAGGTCACTTCTCGCGCCTCTTGGCTATTATTTTTTACCACTACTATAATATGAACCCATTCATTAAAAGGAAGTGTATCTGTAGTAGTATAGAGATCCCAAGAATAGCCCAAGGTACAATCTCCTGTCTCTGAAACCTTATAATTTAAGTGTTGATCAGAATCAACAAACACCTGATAGGAAAACCAACTTCGAGCTGTCCCTACACATTGATCTCCTCGAGCAACAATAAAGAGGTCCTTTGTATTTTCTTTTAATTTCACCCAGGCTTCAATTGTTAAATCTTGAGAGAGATTTAAAGAATCTTTATCTCCTACTTCCACATAATCATCCACTCCATCAAATTGTAAAGCAGAGCCATATTTTCCTTTTGTCCATTTTGCTCCATAGATTGTGCCATTGTTTCCATTTCCTGAAATATCATAAGCTATATTTCCTGTGCCTTCATCAAAGGAATAATAAGCAACAAGTCCCCGAGTAAAAGTATCTTCTGGAATTTTAGCCCCACCACCAAACCAACCACTGAGGCTTAGCACGCTGGCTGTACCACAACAGAGGATTATTCCGATGATTAAAGGTTTGATTTTCTTTTTCATTTTTTTAATCTCAAATGTCAAATCCTAAATCTTAAATCCAAATCTTAAATCTCAAATCTTATTTCTTTCCTCGTAAAGTTAGTAAACTTGAACCTATCATTTTTCCTATTTGGGTAGCTTCTTCTACCTCTTAGAAGGCAAAGCCAATAAAAGGAAAATCTGTAAGCTCGATAACGAATATTTTTGAATTTTTCAGATTTAAGATTTGACATAGGATTTGCGATTTAGGATTTGAGATTTGAGATAAATTCTTTTAGGATTTTGTTTGGAATTATTGTTATTTTGATTTTTTTTATTTTATCAAATTCAAATTAAAAAACGAAATACCGGAAGTTAAATTTAACAAAGCATTACTTGCGCAGTTTAAGCAATAAAATTTGACAATTGAAAAAAAATAATTAAAAACTTTTGTATGGAAAAGGAAAATGAAAATTTCGCTGATAGATTAATTGAAGAAATTGAAAAAACTAAAAGCCCTATTTGTGTTGGATTAGATCCTGATTTTGAAAAATTTCCTGAATTTTTAAAAAAAGAAAAAAAAGAAAAAGCTATTTTTGAATTTACCAAAAGAATAATTGACGCTACTTTTGATTTAGTCCCTGCTTTCAAAATTCAGACAGCATTTTATGAAAAGGAAAAATCAATAGGTATAAAAATTTTAGAGAAAACTATTTCTTATTTAAAAGAAAAAGGAAAAATTGTAATTTTGGATATCAAAAAAGGAGACATTGGAAATATTGCAAAAATTCAAGCTAAAACTTATCTTTCAAAAGAAGGTTTTGACGGAGATGCTGTTACCCTTAATCCCTACCTTGGCACAGATAGTATTTTACCCTTTTTAGAAATAGCCAAAAAAGAAAAAAAGGGAATTTTTGTTTTAACTAAAACCTCAAATCCTTCATCAAGAGAAATTCAAGATCAAAAGACAATTAAAAAAGAAAGAATTTACGAAAGAGTGGCAAAATTAATTAAAAAGTGGGGTAAAAATACAGAAGGTAGAACAGGTTTTCAAATAGTAGGAGCGGTAGTCTCTGCTACCTTTCCAAAAGTTGCTAAAAAACTGAGAGAATTGCTTCCAAAAACTATTTTTTTGGTTCCAGGTTATGGAAAACAAGGAGGAAAGGCAAAAGATGTTATTTTTCATTTTAAAAAAGGTTTGAGAGGAGCTATAATTAACAATAGCAGAGGAATAATTTTTGCTTTTAGGGAGCCTAATTTTAAAATAAAATTCAAAGAAAAAGAATTTGAAAGAGCAAGTAGAGAGGCTGTTTTAGAAATGAAAAAAGAATTATGGAAAATTCAAAAGTTGAGAAATTAAAAGAGGAAAAAATAAGAGAATATTTTAGAAAATGGAAAGGATGGGAAATTTCAAAAGATAAAAAGAAAATTTCAAAAACCTTTTATTTTAAAGATTTTAAAGAAATAATAGACTTTTTATATGAAATATTTAAATTGGGTCAAAAAATAAAACATTACCCTTTTTCAATTACTATTCAATTTCCTAGAGTAAAGATAGATTTGACTACTCAAGAAATTGAAGGAATAAGTGAAAAAGATTTTGTTTTAGTAAAAGAAATGGAAGATTTAGCTAATTGGAAAGTAAAATTTTACCAATGGTTGGGTTCTCCAAAAATTATTGCCATTTTAATAATTATCTTTTTTATTGCAGTATTTTGGCATTATTTTAAATATTTAAAAAATCTTTTTTAAAAATTTTTTTTAAAGTTTTATGAGTGCCTGGATTGAAGAATTAATTACTCAAGGATGGTTAAAAACACCAAAAATTATTGAGGCTTTCAAAAAAATAAAAAGAGTTGACTTTTTACCAGAAGGATTAAAGCACTTAGCAAATCTAAATACCGCTTTGCCAATAGGTTACGGACAAACAATTTCTCAACCTTTAGTTGTTGCTTTTATGTTAGAGCTTTTAGAACCAAAAGAAGGAGAGAAAATATTAGACATTGGAGCAGGTTCTGGATGGACTACTGCTTTATTAGCTTATATTGTAACTTCCAAAGAAAAAAAGGGTAAAGTTATTGCAATAGAATTGGTGCCTCAATTAATAGATTTTTGTAAAAAAAATATTAAAAACTATGATTTTATTGAAAAAGGAATTGTCCAAATAGTATTAGGTGATGGAACAAAAGGCTATCTAAAAGAAGCTCCTTTTGATAAAATTTTGGTTTCCGCAGAAGCTAAAAAATGTTATTTAACCTGGAAAGAACAATTAAAAGTAGGTGGTAAAATTGTCACTCCTATTAAAAATTCTATATGGCTTTTTGAGAAAAAATCAGAGACAGAATTTTTTCAAAAAGAATATCCCGGCTTTGCCTTTGTGCCCTTAATTGAGACATAAAAAACTTTTATGAATAAAAAATTGATTTTCTTTTTTTCTCTTTTGACTATTTTTTTTATTTTGCCAATTTTCTTAAGTTTAATTTGGCAAAAAATTTATTTACCAAAAGATTTTTACTCAACACAAAATAAAGAATTTGAAATTAAAAAAGGACAAAACATCTTTCAGATTGCCAATGCTTTATCAAAAGAAAATTTAATAAAAAATAAATATTTTTTTGTGATTTATGCCATTTTAAAAGGAAAACACAAAAAAATCCAAGCTGGAACTTATCAATTAAATGCCAAAATGAATATTCCTGAAATTTTAGAAAAATTTACCAAAGGAGAAACTTTAAAAATTAAAATTACTTTTTCAGAAGGTTTAACTCTTCAAGAAATTGAAGAAAGATTAAAAATTTTTTTTCCAAAAATTGATTTAAAAAAATTCAAAGTTAAAGATTTTCAAAAAGATTTTGATTTTTTAAAAAAAGTTCCTCCTCAAGTTTCCCTGGAAGGATTTTTATTCCCAGATACTTATTTTTTTGACAAGAGAATGTCAGATAGAGAAATTGTAAAAACATTTTTGAAAAATTTTAATAAAAAATTAAATTCTCATTTAAGAGAAGAAATTAAAAAACAAGGAAAAAGTATTTTTGAAGTGGTAATTTTGGCTTCTTTAATTGAAAAAGAAGTTTACAACACTCCAGATTGTCAAAATTGCAAAAATTTAGTCGCTGGAATTTTGTGGAAAAGATTAAAAAATAAAATTCCCCTTCAGGTAGATGCGACTTTATTTTATATTTGCCAACAATGTAAAAAAAATTTAACTTTTAAAGAAGCAATAAAAGAAGCTGGAAGATTAAAAAAAATTGATTCTCCTTATAATACTTACAAATATTTAGGTTTGCCTCCAACTCCCATTTGTAATCCTGGTTTAGAAAGTATCAAATCAGCAATCTTTCCTGAAAAAAGCAATTATTGGTATTATTTGTCCACTCCAGATGGAAAGACAATTTTTAGCAAAACCCTAAAAGAACACAATTTGGCCAAAAAGAAATATTTAAAGTAATAAAATCTCTTTTATAAATTCAAATGCCAACCTTTAAATATTCACCACCAAAAACTGAAAGAAGATACGATATTACAACTTGACATTATTTATTTTTAACAAAAAAGAATGATATTTTTTTAAAACAGTAAACAAAAACAAAAGGTTTGGAAAAAGTAAAGCAATGAGAGAATCAATTGAAAAAATTAAACCAAAAGCAGAAAAAGCAAAAGATGAATCTTTCAGAGAAAAAATTAATGAAGAACTTAAGAAAATTCCAGAAGAATTTCATTCTAACTATATTCTTTTGAGAGAAAAAGGAATTATTAAAAATCCTGATGAGTTTTCTGAATTTATTGAATGGATAAATAAAAGATTCGAAAAAATTGAAAAAGAACAAGTTATAGTAGGTTTTCAGGGCCCGGATCCAAATTTTTTTCAAAATCCAGAGAAAATTTTTGAATTTGTTTTAAATCTTTATCAAATCAAGAATGTAGAAAATTTAAAAAAATTAGCTGAAAAATTAGCTGAAAAAGAAGAATTGGCATACCTTATTGAAACTCTTCCAGAGAAAGGATTTAAATTTGTTTCTAAACTTTGTAAAACTCCACAAGATTTAGAAAAATTGGCTGAAAAATACGATTATGTGATAGATCTTCTGGAAGATGTTTTAGAACAAGACCTTGAATTTGCTCTTGAGACAAAACTTCTTACAGCAAAATTTTTTACTGGCGGTGATTTTTCCTATTCTAAACTTGTTGAATTTCTTAATTCTTTAAGCAAATTTTTTGATTTCCAAAAAAAAGAAAAAAGAGAAGAAAGAGAAAAAATTGATTTTCTAAAAACACTTATCCATCAATATTCTCCTAAAATTGCTCAGGATGTCTTTTTAGAAGGGATATTAAAAGGAGAAGTTTCTTTAAAAGACAAAAACGAACTTTTCTCTTTTCTTAAAGAAATGAAGGGTTTTTCTCCTCTCATTTTTAAAAAATATCAGTCCCTTCCCGAAGAAAAAAGAAAAAATTATTTAGAGAAAATCAAATCCTTAAAAAAGAGTTTTTTTAAAAACAAACCCATTGAGATAACTGAGGAAAACAAAAAAGAAATTGTAGAACTTATTTATCTTTTCTATAGACCCATTGGAATGTCAAGAGAAGATATTATGTATTATTTAGAAAGAGTGCCAGATAGAACCTTTGACCTAAAGGATTATTCTTTCCCAGAGGAAGGTTATGAAATAAAAGTTTCTCCTCCCTCAGAGATAAAACTCAAAAAAGGGAAAGAGTTATCTAAAGAAAGAATAGATTTTATCTTTCAAACTTTCTCTCAAGCCAAAGAGTTAATCAAAAAAGATCTCACTAAAGAAGAAAAAGAGGAGAAAGAAAAAAGAATAAAAGATGTTCTAATTAAATTAGCTAAAGCTTCTCCTTCTTTTGAAAAACCAAAAGATTACGCTTGTCTTTTTTCTCTTTTAGAAAGAGAAGAAATTGCCTCTTTGGGAGAGAAAAAACCTTCTTTAGTTCCTTCTTCTATTTATCCTTATTTAAGAAAATCTGCTGAAGCTTCAGGAGTTTTATTTAAAGATTATTTTGAAAAGAAACTAAAAGAATTTTTGGAAGATAAAAAAGAACTCCAAAAAATATTAAAAAAAGAAATTTTAAAACACAAAACTCAATTTGAAAAAATTTTAGAAAAAGAAATTTCTCCTGACATTTCTTTTGAAAAGATTTTTTCTCTTTTGTCTTCTTTTGCACTTGAAAGACCTATTTCTTATTTTAGAGGTTTAATAAAAAAGGAAATAAAAAAGTTTGAATCAGCAGAAAAAACAAAAAGAAAAAAAGAAGAAAAAGAGCTTAAACTTTATCTCTCCAAAAACATTCCTTCTTTTTTTGCCAAAGCCTCAGCCGGGATTTGCACTGCTCAAGATATTGAACTTTTTAAAAGAAAAGATCATTTTCATTTAAATTTAGTTGAAAAAAAAAGAGAAGATGAATTTATTGTTGGCAACATCCAAGGTTATTTTGTTGAAAGAGAAGGTAAAAAAGGAATTTTACTCAGAGGAATAAATCCTACTTCTGATTTTCTTTATGAAGTCCATCTTCCTTCTCTTTTGAAAGAAATTTTTGACAAAATAAAAGAATTTGCCCAAGAAAACAATCTTTCTTTTGTTTTGCTTTCAGAACAATTAGGAGATTGGCACGCTCTTTCCAATAGAGAAGAAGTTTACAACACTCTCAAAGAGGAAGGTTATTTAAAAAAGAAAATTCCTTTCAAATATGAAATTGCTAAAGGTGTCACCATTTCTAAAGCCCATCTTCTTTGGGAGAAAAATCAAAGTCTTGACAAAATTTAAAAATATGTTATAAAAGTTAAATCAATTTTATAGACTGTCAAGATAGAAAGCCAGATTCTCTAGTAAGAAAAGAGAATCTGTAAAGAGAGAAAGGTCGAAAATGTTAGTTAATTAAAGAAATTAAGGAATTATGGCAGAGAAAAAAGCAAAAGATCAAGAATTTCTTGAATATATAATCAAGTCATTAGTAGATCATCCAGAGGCAGTAAAGATTACCAGAACGGTAGATGAAATGGGAGTGTTGCTTTCTTTGAAGGTGCATCCAGAAGATATGGGACAGATTATTGGAAAGAAAGGAGCTACAGTAAGAGCTATTAGAGATTTGGTTCGCATTGTAGGATTGAAAAATCGGGCAAGAGTAAATTTGAAGATTGAAGAGCCAGAAGCTGGAGCAAGCACTAGTGAATCAAAAGAAGGAGAGAGTCTTAATTTTTAAACCTCTCTCTCGTGATAAGATTTTTAAAGAAAACGGTGCTTTAGATAGACAAAAAGCACCGTTTTCTTTTTATGGAATTTCACATCATTACCATTTTTCCCAATCTCTTCAATTGTTTTTTAAATGAATCTTTAATCAAAAAAGCTCAAGAAAAAAAATTAATAAAAATTAATGTTTATAATCTCAGAAATTGGGCAAAAGATAAAAGAAAAACAGTAGATGATAGACCTTATGGAGGAGGAATAGGAATGGTTTTAAAAGTAGAGCCAATTTATAAAGCTACAAAAGCTATTAAAGAAAAAATAAAATCTAAAAATTTTAAAATTGTGTTGTTTAGTCCACGAGGAAAAAAATTCAATCAAAGAATGGCTTACGAACTTTCAAAACTTTCTCATTTAATAATGATTTGTGGAAGATATGAAGGTGTAGACGAAAGAGTAGCAAAATATATTGCCGATTTAACTCTCTCTATTGGAAATTATGATTTGATGGGAGGAGAATTGCCAGCAATGGTAGTTATTGAAACCATAGCTAGGCTCATTCCTGGGGTTTTAGGTAAACCTCAATTACTCAAAGAAAGAATTACTAAAGAAAAGGGGTTTATAGAATATCCTCAATATACAAGACCTCCTGTTTTTGAACCAGAAAAAGGAGTAAAGTGGAAAGTACCTAAAGTTTTGTTAAGTGGAAATCACAAAAAAATTGAAGAATGGCGAAAAAAACATGGCAAAGTTATTGCTTAAAGAGTAATTTTTTGTTATATATTAATTAGAACTTTTAAATTTGGGTAGGTACCGAAGTAGCCAAACGGGCGTGGCTGTAAACCACGTGGTGGTTTACCTTCGGGGGTGCAAATCCCTCCCTACCCATTTTTTAAGCCAGGGTAGCTCAGTTGGTTAGAGCACCGCTCTGGTAATGCGGAGGTCATGGGTTCAATTCCCATCCCTGGCTCATGGCAGGAAAAAAGAAAAAACCATTTGTTAAACTTCGCTGTCAAAACTGTCAGACGATTAATTATTATGTTCCAAAATCTAAAAAAGCCACTCAAAAAGGCAAAAAGTTAGAATTGAGAAAATTTTGTAAAGAGTGTAAAAAACATACTTTACACAAAGAAGTAAAAAAATGAGGGGGTATAAGCTTAATTGGTAAACTGCGGGACTCCAAATCCCGTATTTCAGGTTCGAATCCTGATACCCCCGCAAATTTTTATAAAAAAATAGCTTTCTCAAGCGGAGGAGGTGGGACTCGAACCCACAAGGGGATAAACCCCACAGCTTTTCCAAAGCTGCGTCTTACCAATTAGACATACTCCTCCTTTTTTTATTAATTTTAAATAAAAGATTTAAAAAAATCAACAATCTCACAAATCATAAAGTTATATGATATAATTTAGTAAACCAATTATGAAAAATAGACTTTATTTTTTAAAAAAATTTTTAATTTTTGGCTTTGTAGTTTCTATTTTTTTTCAAAACTTTAATTTAACTGAAGCCTCAACAGAAAAAATAAAATTACCTTTTGATTTGCCCTACGAAGAAATTAAAAATTATTATTATCCTTATTTAATTCCTCCTCCAAAATTTATTTCTACTGGACC
>CAZKFX010000026.1:0-9248 GCA_964552375.1 uncultured Candidatus Saccharibacteria bacterium | reverse complement strand
AAAATTATTATTATCCTTATTTAATTCCTCCTCCAAAATTTATTTCTACTGGACCCGGAGGTTTAAGAAGAAAAAGTGCTCTTTCTCCTCCAAAATTAGTTTTTGTAGTAACACCAAGCCAGCCTAATATTTATTGGAAAGAAAGAACTTATGATTTTTATGATCAAGGAGGATGGTTTTCTCAAAATATTGACACTTTTTCTTATGAAATAAAAAGAAAACCAAAAACCTCTCCAATAGAATTTACAGTTTATAAGTTTTTAAAAAAGGGGCAATATAATATTGACTTGATTAAACCTTTCACTTTAAACTCCATTTTTCAAAAAGAAACTTTTAAGGTTTTCCCTTTTCAAGAATATGAAATTTCAGAAAATGTTTATCAGGATTATTCTTTAAAAATAAATCCTCAAAAAGATACCATTTTAAAATATAAAGTAATTTATTTTCCTCCTGATTTTGATATTAAAAAGGCAGGAAATTTAAATGAAATCCCAAAAGAAATAATAAAAATTTATACTCAACTACCAGATGATTTCCCTCAAAAATTTAAAGACATTGCTCAAAAAATTAAAAAAGAGGCTAAAAATGAGCTTTCTCAACAAATATTGTTAACTTATAAATTTGTCCAAAAGAGCTTAAATTATGATTTAAAATGGGGAGAAGGAAAAGAAATTCCAAAAGATTATGATATTTTACTTTGGGTTTATGAACACAAAAAAGGAATTTGTATTCACTTTGCTACTTTATTTATCACTCTTTTGAGAGCTCAGGGAATTCCAGCAAGATTAGCAGTAGGCTTTGCTGGAGGAAAAGTTCATAAAAATAGCACTTTTATTTATTCAAGTTATGCCCATGCTTGGGCAGAAGTTTATTTACCAAATTTTGGTTGGGTGCCAATTGATCCAACAAAGGGAGCTGGAGGAGAAAATTTCCCTCCAAAAGTATTTGATTTTCCTCCAGAATGGGCAAATGGAGGAAATGTAAGACCAGATTTAAAATTCACTTTAGATGATAAATTTGAAAAAGAAAGTAAAAATAACAATAACGGTAATAAAGGAAATGGTGGAAAAGGTGGTGGAGATTTTCAAGGTGATATTTCTCAACTTCCTAATTTAGGTGACTGGGTATCTTCAAAAGATATTAAAGAATGGCAAAAAGAAAAAGAAAAATATCAAAAAGAAAAATTAAAAGAAACAAAGGAAACAAAAGAAATTGAAGAAACTGAACAAAAAGAAGAAAAAGAAACTCAAAAAGAAAAACCTTCAATTTTTGGATTTTTCTCTAAAATTAAAAGTTTTGGTTTTTTATTATTTATTCTTTTTGCCCTATTCTCTACTCTTTTTGCCTTTTTCTACCTTGAAAAATTAAAAAATCCTAAAATTTCTACCTTAAAAAAGGAAATTAAAAAGAGATTAAAAGAGATTAAAAAATTTGTAGATATTGAAAAGGTAATTGAAAAAATAAAAGAATTTGGCAAAGCCCAAAAATATAATTTAGCTATTTTATACGGATATAATCAATTAGAAAATTACATAGCTTATGTT
Organism: uncultured Candidatus Saccharibacteria bacterium; assembly: GCA_964552375.1. Taxonomy (GTDB): domain Bacteria; phylum Patescibacteriota; class Minisyncoccia; order Minisyncoccales; family CAZJYT01; genus CAZJYT01. The sequence continues at coordinate 7,704 of CAZKFX010000026.1, read as the reverse complement.
TTGGACATTCTTAATGATCCTTCTTTAACTGCCAGAGAATTTGAAAATTTAGTCAACCAAATCAAACCATTAAAAGCTTTAAATAAAATTGTTGAATGTTTTGAAAGAGCAAAGTATGGAAAAATAAATTCAAAAAAAGATTACAACGAATTTTTAAAAAGCATTTTTGAAATAAAAAAAGAAGTTAAATGATAAAAAAATATATAAAAACAGGTTTAGCTCTCTTGATAACATTTTTACTTTTGGCCTTTTTGGCTTTACTTACAAAAAAGATTTATTTGAAACCTCCTTCTTTTTCTATCAAAAATGAAGAATTTTTAGGTTATTCAAAAATTTTTAAAGAACTCCAAGAAAAAGGTTTTAATTTAAAAATTGAAGCTTCCGATTTAGAAAATATTAAATTTTTTGGTGAGAAAACTTTATGGATAATTTTCTGCCCTCAAAAAAAATACTCTTTAAAAGAAAGACAAGAAATTAAAAAATTTGTAGAAAGAGGAGGAATTGTAATTTTTGGTTCAAGAGAAAGACCTCAGAGTTTACTACCTCAAGAATTTGAAATAAAAGTTTTGCCTCATGCTTTAGTAGAATATAAAAATTTCACCAAGCGCCAGGATTTGCCAATTTTACCAGCTAAATTAGGAAAAAAAGAATATTATCTTTTATATAAATTTCCCTCCCCAGTAAAAGCCTATCCTAAAAATGCAAAAATTATCAGCCAAAGCTCTATTTTAAGCTTTGTTGATTTAGATGATAACGGCAAAATTACCCCAAGAGATGAAAGAGGACCTTTTCCTTTAGCTTTAAAAACTAAATTTAAAAAGGGATATTTTATATTTTTTGGAGATTGTGCCCTATTTTCTAATGATTTAATTGGAAAAAAAGATAATTTAAAATTTTTTCTTTCTTTAATTTCTTCTCTAAATCCTCAATTAATTGTCTTTGATGAAACCCATAATAAAAATATCTCTTTTACCAAAGAAACCGAATTTTTAATTTCTCTTGAAAAAGTCTTTAAAAATTATAAATTTTGGCTTTTTTTGGCTTTTTTAATTTTAGCTGTCTTTTTCTCATCAAAAGTTTTTCTTAAAGAAAAAAAGAAAAAACCAATTGAAAAAATACCCACTCAATATCTTATTTTGGCTCAAAGAATTTTAAAAAAATGTGGAAATAATATGTACACCAGACGATGGATTATTTTGATGAATTACCAAAGATTAAAGAAAAAAATTTTAGAAAAATTAGGAAGTGAAAAAGAAATTGAAAAAGATGTTTTGCTTTCTAAATTAAAATTAAACGAAAAAGAAAAAAAACAATTAGAAAAGTTAATTGACATTGGTGAGCGTTTAAAAAGAGGAGAAAAAATTGCATTTACTTGGTCTCAGATGGTAGAAATAATTGAAAGTATAGAAAAAATTCTTCAAATTTTATGAATTTGATTTTGTTTTTGATAAGTTTGGGCATTTTCTCTTTAGTAGCTTTATTTTTAAAAATAAATTTATTTTATCTGTTAGGAGTTGTTTTATTTTTAGTCTTGGGAAAATTCTCAAATTTTCGTTTTTTGGCATTTTTAAGTTTAATACCCTTTTCTCTTTCTCTTTTTCAAATTAAAAGTATCTCTTTTGACATTGACAATTTATTTCTTTTTTTCTTTGGTTTTCTTTTTCAATTTTTATTTTCTTTCCTTATTTCTCTTTCTAAAAAGGAAAAAATAGATTTCCTTTTTCTTTCTTTAATAAGCTGTCTTTTTTTGTTTTTCTTTTTTTATCTTTTTTTGAAAATAAATTTTGGAGCTTTGTCTTTATTGTCAAGCATTTGTTTTTGGGGAGTTTTAATTTTAATTTTGATTTTAGTTTTCTTTAAAATTCAATATCTTTTGTGGAAAAAAGAATGAAAAAGAAAATTTTTATTATTTTATTTTTACTTTGTTTAATTTATCCCCTTTTAAGGACAGAAGCTTTAGATTTAAAAAATTCAATTATAATTTCAGAAAGATCAGGAAAAGATCTTTTAAATTATCCTGTCTTAATTGAGTTTAAAGAACCATTTATTTCTTTTGATTTTGAAGAGCCTAATGTTTTATTTTTTGATGAAAAAGGAAAAGAACTCAAATTTTGGGTCCAAGAATGGAATGTCGCTGAAAAGGAAGCTAAAATCTGGGTTAAAATTCCAAAAATTGAAGCTAAAAAGAAAGTAAGAATTTTTTATTTGCAAAAACCAGGAATCTTTGAAAGAGGAAATGGAAATGAAGTTTTTAAATTTTTTGATGATTTTGATGATGGTATTTTAGATGAAGAAAAATGGGAAAGATTTATTGTTGAGTGCGATCAAGTAGAATGTTGTAGTTGGGGACATTGTAATGATTGTTGCTCAAACTGTAAAAATTCAGAAATGGCAGAAGAAGGTGGGTTTTTAAAAATTAGAGGAACGGGAAATTGTTGTTGGTGTAAAAGAGGAATAAAAAGTAAAAAAGTTTTTTCTGATTTTAAAATTGTAGCAAAATACAAAGATAAAGGAATTTGTTGGGCTTGGGCTGACAAATGGATAAATTCTTTTTTGGTTGGAGAATATAGAGGAGCTGGAATTTCTTTTACCAGAGGAGAAGACGCCTGGCGTTATGGATATAAATTAGACAATCAAAAACACAAAAGTGAAGTTTTTAATAAATACCATGATAACAAATGGCACATAATAGAAATAGAAAAGAAAGGTTCTAACTGGAAAATAAAAACCGATGGAAAATTTGAAAGAAATTTTTCACCCATTACTAACAATGAAAATAGAATTTATTTTTTTGTCTCTGTTGCTGAAGTAGCCTCTGGTTGTCCTGGTGCTGAAGTAATTTTGGACTGGGTTCATGTTAGAGATTATGTAAAAGTAGAACCCAAAATTATTTTTGGAGATGACATCTCAATTGTCAAAGATTCTCTTTCTGTTTCTCCTCAACTTTTTGGAGGTTTTCTAATTAAAGGGAAAATTTCAAGCACTTTTGTCAAAGAAATTGAAAAGGTAGATTTGGCTGTTTATGACAAAGATCCTTTTCTGGCAGATTCCAAAGAAATAAAAAGATTTACTATTGAAAATATTAAACCAAAAGGAGAGACAAAATTTAAAATAAAAATCAAACCTTCTTTGAAAACAAAAGAACTTTATCTTGTTTTAGATCCAGATAATAAAATAAAAGAAGGAGACAAAGTTAACAATATTCAAAAAATTTCTTTACCTCAAGGTTTTTTAAAAACATATTTTCCTTTAATTAAAAATTTTTTATTTTTAACAGGAATTTTTCTTTTGGGGTTAATTTTTTATCAAATTTTTATGGCTTTAAAAATAAAAAAAGAACAAAAAGAAATTCCTATTAAAAGAAAACATTGTTTAAAGTGTGGAATGGTTGTAGATGAAAAAATAAAAAAATGTCCTGTTTGCGGAAGTGAAGTCTTTGAAAAAATTGAAAAAAGTTAAAAATTAAGAAATTCTTTCTAAATTTTTGTTTAAAGTCCTAATAAATTGCTTTATTGTCTTTTCTTCAAAATCTTGAGGTCCTACCAAAACCAAAGGAATTTGGGCTCTTTGCAAATTTGTTTTTATTTTTTCTACATCTTGATAAAATTTTTCTTTTAAAGAAGAAAAAACAAATTTTTCCAAACCATTTTCCTTTTTCTCAAAAGAAAACCAAGGTTCAAAAGGAAAAACCACTATTGGAAAATATCCTTTAGCTTTAAATTTTTTAATTATTTCAACATCGGAGTCTTTTTCCAAAATAGAAAATAAAATTAAAAGGGAGGTCTTTTTAAAAATTTTTTTTACTCCTTTTAAGGCTTCATTTAAATCGGACTCTTTTGAAGGAGAAATTGTAGAAAGTAAATTAATCAATCTTTCATATTGCCTTTTAGAAAAGTCAAATTTTATAAAACTTTTAATTTCACAAGAAAAAGTAAGACAACCTAAATAATCTCCTTTGCTTAAAACAATATATCCTAAAACCATCACTGTTTTAATCACACTATCCATAATGGGAGCTTTTTCACCCCCAAACATTCTTTTGCTAACATCAATTAAAATTAAAATCCTTTTCTTTTTTTCTTCTTCATATTCTTTAACAAACAATTTTCCGGTTCTTGCAGTTGCCTTCCAGTCAACCAATCTTAAATCGTCCCCAGGTAAATATTCTCTCAATTCTAAAAAATTGGTTCCCGCTCCCCGATACCAAGATCTTCTTAAACCTTGAGTTATTTCAGAAAATCTTTTTCTTAAATAAATATCTAATTTTTTCCCCTGGGCTACTGTTAAATAAAACAAAACATAATCAAATTTTCTTAAAGTTTTCTTGAATGAGAAAAAATTTAAATTATCAAAAATTTCCATTTCTAAAGGTCCTATTTGAAAAAAACCTCTCTGAGTACAAGAAAGAGTATATTCAAATTCATAAAATTTCTTTGGATTTTTCTTTTTCTTAAATTTTTTAACAATTATTTGCGGAGGAAAAGAATCTTTTAATTTAAAATGAAAAGGAAAATCAACAGGAATTTTTATTTTATATTTTATCTCCCCGTTTACTGGAGCTTTTTTCATTTCAAATTCTCTTTCAAAATCAATTTTCAAAAGAGAGACATTTCTTTTAAAATATAGCCAATAAATTAAAAAATAAATCAAAAAATAAGCTCCCGCAAAAATAAAAGAAAGATTGTAAAAAAATAAACCTGAATAAAACAAACTTAAAGAAAATAAAAGAAAAATTAACCCTTGAAGGTTTATCATTGAGAAAAAGACTTTGGCACTGGTACACTTTGCAAGATATCAGAAATAATTTTGTCTGGCTTTATTCCTCCCATTTCAGCTTCTGAAGTTAAAATTAAACGATGCCTCAAAATGGGAAAAGACAGTTTTTTTATATCATCTGGAATGACATAATTTCTATTTTCAAATAAAGCCAAAATTTTTGAAGTTTCCATAAGAGCAATTGTTGCCCTCGGAGAAGCTCCTAAATAAACTTGATGGTGATTTCTGGTAGCAAAAATAATATTGACGATATATTCAATTAACTCATCACTTATTTTTATTTCATTTTTAGCCATTTGACTCAATTTTAAAATATCTTCGGCTGACAAAATTTTTCTTAAATTTTCTATTTCGTAAGTCCTTTCTTTTATAAGAAAAATTTCTTCTTTTTTTGTTGGATAGCTAACATTTAATTTAAATAAAAATCTATCTATTTGAGCTTCAGGCAAAGGATAAACTCCTTCCATTTCTAAAGGATTTTGGGTAGCTAAAACTATGAACGGAAAAGGAAGCTTGTAGGTTTTATTTCCGATAGTAACTTGTTTTTCTTGCATGCATTCCAAAAGAGCAGATTGAGTTTTTGGAGAAGCCCTGTTTATTTCATCTGCTAATAAAATATTAGTAAAAACTGGTCCTTTTTTAAGCTCAAATTCCTTTGTTGCCATATTATATACCATTGTGCCAGTAATATCAGCAGGTAAAAGATCAGGAGTAAATTGAACCCTTTTAAATTCTAAATTAAGAACTTTGGCAATCGTATTTGCCATTTTTGTTTTAGCAATTCCTGGCACTCCCTCCATTAAAACATGCCCCTGAGCAAAAATAGCAATTAAAATAAACTCAATAATATCTTCCTTTCCTACAATCACTCTGTGAACTTCTTTTTTAATTTCTTCAATAAAAGAAATCATATCAAAAGAGAGAATTTTTCCATTTTATCAAACTCAAAAATAAAAATCAAAAATTATTTTTTCTGACTTTCACCTCTCATCCCACCTTGGGGCCGTTGGAACAAACAGAAATCAATTTTTCTTTCAATTGAGGGATAATTTTGCGGTAATTAGAGGGTAAAAATTTTGCCAGATCAAGATAAATTTTCTTTTCGGGATAATTTTTGATTTTTTTCAAGAAGATCTCTTTACGAAATTTTAAATTTATCCTCTTTAATTTTTTTTCCAAAAGTTTTTTGTTTATTAAAACTCCTTTGTCTAAAAGATACCACAAGTCAAAAATATCTCTCCCCTTTCCTCGCCAAAGAAAAGCCCTAATTTTTTCAGCTAAAATTTCTTCTTCTTTTTGACAGGAAACCAAAGAGAAAAAATCAACTGGAAATTTTGTTTTTAAAGAAAGAATGTTTGACTCAAGAAAAGTTTTCTCTAAAGAAAAATCTAATCTAATTGTTTGAGGAAATTTTAAAAATTTACTCTCATATTTTAACTTAAATCTTAAAGAGTTTTTCCCCCGATAAATAAAATTCAAACTCGATCCCGGAACTTCAATTTGAAACTTTTTTATTATTTCTTTTAAAAAGTTTTTAATTTTTTCTTCAGAAAGAGTGGTTGAAAAGTCTAAATCTTCTGAAAACCTTGGGGAGTTATAAAATAAATGAAGGCAAGTTCCTCCCTTAAAATAAATTTTTTCAGCCAATTTTTCTTTGTAAAGATAATTTAAAAACAAAATCTGAAGATATTCCCGAAATATAGTAAATTTGTCAATTTTAAAATATTGAGAAAGCTGTTCTAATTGAGTATTGCTTATCATAATTTATAAAAATAAAAACTTTTTCAATTTTTCTTTTTTAGTTTTTTTTAAAAGAGAAAAAAACTTCTTTTTGTTTATCAAATTTAAGTCAAAATCATCTTTTTCAAATCTTCTTAATCCCTTTGAACAAAAATAAAGATAGTCAAAAAGAGCTTTTTCTTTGGTAGCAATTAAAAATTTTTCTTTTTTTTCATAATCAAAAAACAACTCCGAGTTGATGTGAGAATAAGAAAATTCTTTGTTAAGTGTTTCTATGAGTTTTGTTTTCTTGGGAGTAACTGAAGTAATTTGATAAGGAAATTGGGTAATAATTCCATAAAAAGACAAAGCAGATTCTAAAGAAATATAAGAAGGAGAATACAAAAAATTGGCAATTTGAAAATCATCGCTTTCTGAAAAAACAAAGAGATATTTCTTTTTAATCAATCTTTTTAAAATTCCTTTTTTGGTTAATCTTTCTAAAATTTTATAGCCAGTATTTTCATTTTTAATTTGAAAAAGTCTTTTAAAGTCAGAAAAAGTAAAAAGAGAAATTTCCTTTTCTTTTAATTTCTTAATAATTGTGGTCTGGTTTAACGATTCCTCCATTAGTATAACTTTATACGAATTCTGTCATCGTGTCAATGCTTTTTCTTTAACTTTCAATCCCACCTTAGGACTGTTGGAACTTTCAATTTTATTATTTATCAGTCACTAATTTCAGAGATTACTTTTTCTATTTTCAATTTCAATTCTGGTAATTTATTTTTAATTACATCCCATACTATCTCCAAATCCACGCCAAAATATTCATGAATAAGAATATCTCTTAATCCAGCAATCTTTTTCCATTCTACTTCTGGATATTTTTCTCTGATTTCTTTAGGGATATTTTTTACTGCTTCTCCTATTATTTCTAAATTTCTTATTACCCCGTCTTGAATTAAACCATTTTTAATAAATTCTTCAAAGTCAATTCCTTTTACATATTTTTCTATTTTTTGAATAGCATTTAAAACATCGTTTAAATAAACTTTATATTGTCTCTGCATATTTAACACTTCTTAAGATATAAGGTTTAATTTCTTCTTTTATACTTTCTTTTATCACCAAATCAACTTTACAATTAAATAAATTTTCCAAAAAAAGTTTAAGTCCCATATAATTATCAAATGTCTTTTTTCCTTT
>CAZKFX010000025.1:0-9927 GCA_964552375.1 uncultured Candidatus Saccharibacteria bacterium | reverse complement strand
ATTTTTCTTTTAGGTTTAGCCTTTTTAGCAAATAATTTATGTTATTTTAAAGCTTCCCAATTTATTTTTCCTCAAATTTCTTTTTCTTTGCCTTTTTTTTATCTTTTTCTTTTTGCTTTAATTTTTGGCATTTTAGCTACCTTTTTACATTTTCAGGGAATCAAAAGAGTAAAAGCTCAAGAAGCTGGAATTTTAGCTTATACTGAACCTCTTTTTGGGACAATTTATGCTTTCTTTCTTTTAAAAGAGATTCCCACAATATTTTCTTTAATTGGAGGCGGACTTATTATTTTAGGAGGATGTTTAATTTTCAAAACTAAAGGTTAAAAAAAATTTTAAAAACATGCAAGCTGTAATTTTATGTGGAGGGCTAGCTACTCGTTTGCGCCCTCTTACAGAAAAAATTCCAAAATCAATGATAGAAATTGGCGGAAAGCCTTTTTTGGAATATCAATTGGATTTATTAAAGAAAAATAAAATTTTTGAGGTTGTTTTGTGTATCGGATACAAAGGAGAAAAAATTAAAAAATATTTTAAAGGAGGAGAGGGGTTCGGAGTTAAAATAAAATACAGCTCGGATGGAAAAAAACTTTTAGGAACAGGAGGAGCCTTAAAAAAAGCTGAGAAATTATTAAAAGACCCTTTTTTGGTAATGTACGGCGATTCTTATTTACCTTTTAACTTTCAGAAAGCGATAGATTTTTTTCAAAAAAACAATAAACTTGGATTAATGGCAGTTTATAAAAACGAAAACCGATACGAACCCAGTAATGTAGAAGTTCAAGGTATTTTAGTTAAAGCTTATAGTAAAAAAAGAAAAACAAAAAAAATGAAATATATTGATTATGGATTAAGTATTTTCAAAAAAGAAGTGTTAAAATACATTCCTAAAAATCAATTCTATGATCTTTCAAAATTACATCAATTATTAATTAAAAAAAGGCAACTTTTAGCTTTCAAAGTAAAGAGGAGATTTTATCAGATTGGAACTCCTCAAGGATTGGAAGAATTTAAAAAAAATTATAAAAAATTGACAAAAATTAAATTAAAATATTATAATACAAAATAATGATTATTGTCAGGGCACCTTTAAGAATTTCAATTGGTGGAGGGGGGACAGATTTACCTTCTTATTATTCTTTGTATGAGGGAGAATGGATTTCGGCTGCTATTAACAAATATGTTTACATTATCGTTAATAAAAGATTTCAAAATAAATTAAGAATTAGTTATTCAAAAACAGAGGAAGTTGAAACCGTAGATCAAATTGAACATCCAATTGTTAGAGAAGCTTTAAAACTTTTAAAAATTAACGGAGGAGTAGAAATTGTTTCAATCGCTGATATTTTTTCCCATACAGGACTTGGTAGTTCGGGAAGTTTTACTGTAGCTTTGTTAACTGCACTCTACACTTTTATGAAAAATACAAATGGTTGGGAATTACCAACAAGAAAAGAAATTGCAGAAAAAGCTTGTCATATTGCAATAGATATTCTAAAAGAGCCTTCAGGAAAGCAAGATGAATATATTTCTGCTTACGGAGGTATTACTGCTTTTTATGCAGATAAAAAAGGAAATATTACTGTTGAACCTCTTTATCCTCATAAAATTTCTCTTGAGACAGTTAGAGAATTGGAAAATAGCCTTTTACTTTTTTATACAGGTATTAAAAGAGAGTCAAAACAAGCCTTGAAACATCAAGAAAAAGCTACATTAGAAGGAGAAAAAGATATGATTGAGAATTTACATAGAGTAAAAGAAATCGGAAGAGAAATCAAAAAAGCTTTAATAAGAAATGATCTGCGGAAATTTGGAGAACTTCTTGATCTTCATTGGCAAGAGAAAATAAAAAGAAAAGGGACTTCAGATGAAAGGATTAATCGTTGGTATCAAATCGCGAAAGAAAATGGAGCTATTGGAGGAAAATTAATAGGAGCTGGAGGTGGCGGATTTTTTCTTTTTTACTGTGAAGGAAGAAAAGATAAATTAAGACAAGCAATGAAGAAAGAGGGATTAAAAGAAGAACATTTCCATTTTGATTTTGAGGGCGTAAAGGTAATAGCAGATATAATATAAAATAATTTTAAAGAATGAAGAAAAAGAAATATATTAATGAATATTTAAAAGAAACAGCAAATATTGCTGAAAAAATAGATCGAGAGGTAATTGAAAAGATTTTAGATATTTTATTAGAAGTTAAAAAGAATGGAGGAAGAATTTTTTTCTTGGGAGTAGGAGGAGGAGCGTCAACTGGTTCTCATGCAACAAACGATTTCAACAAAATAGCTAACATTCCTACTATTTGTCTTTCAGATAATGTTGGACTTTTAACTGCTTTAGCAAACGATGAAGGTTGGGAGTCAATTTTTAAAAGACAGCTGGAAATGCATAGATTAAATTCTAAAGATTGTCTTTTTATCTATTCAGTAGGTGGAGGAACAGAGACTACTTCAAAAAATTTAGTTTTGGGTATAGATTATGCTAAAAAAATCGGTGCCAAAATTGTTGGGGTTGTAGGAAAGACCACAGGAGCTACAGCAAAGAATGCAAACGCTTGCTTGATAATTCCTTGCGTTAATGAATCACGAATTACACCCCATACTGAAGATTTCCAAATGATTATTAATCATTTGCTTTCAAACCTGATAAAGGAGATTGAAAACCATGAAAGAAAGTAAAAGAGCAGTTTTTTTAGATAGAGATGGGGTAATAAATAAAGTAATTTTCAGAAATGGTAAAGTTTCTTCTCCTTGGAAGTTTGAAGAATTTGAAATTTTGCCAGGGGTAAAAAAAGTTTTAACAAAATTTAAAAAAATGGGTTTTTTAAATATTGTTGTTTCCAATCAACCAGATGTTAAAAGAGGGTTTTTAAAAAAAGAAGAATTAGAAAAAATGAATCAATTTTTAATTCAGAACTTACCCATAGATGAAATTATGATTTGCCCTCACGACGACAATGACTACTGTAATTGTAGAAAACCAAAGCCAGGTTTAATATTAAAAGCAACAAAAAAATATGAAATTGATTTAAAACAATCTTTCTTTATTGGCGATGGGTGGAAAGATGTTGAAGCTGGAAAGAAAGCTGGTTGCAAAGTAATTTTAAAAAAAACAAACTACAATAAAAATATTCAAAAAGGTCCGGATTTTATTGTTAATAGTTTAAAAGAAGCATTAGAAATTATTAAAAACTCAATTCAAAAAATATGAAAATTTTTATTGATTCAGCAGATTTAGAAGAAATTAAAAAATATTTAAAGATGGGATTGTGTCAGGGTGTAACGACAAATCCAACTATTTGTTTGAAATGTGGTGTTAAAGGTGGAATTGAAGGAGTAAAAAAGAGGACAATTGAAATTGCAGATTTAATTTATCCTTATCCAGTAAGCGCTGAGGTTACTTCAGATAAAGTTGAGGAGATAATTAAACAAGCTAAAGAGTATAGTAGATGGACAGATAATGTAGCCATTAAAGTGACAATTACCGACAGGGAAGGAAATTCACTTTTGCCAGCAATTTATCAATTGACAAAAGAAGGAATTTCAATAAACGTCACTGCAATGACTACTTTTAACCAGGCAATTTTAGCAGCCAGAGCTTTAAAAAGTGGAAGAGACGAAGCTAAGAGAAAACCAAGGTATAGTTTCATTAGTATTTTTGGAGGGAGAATTTCAGAGGAACAAGGAGTTGAAAGGGCTTTTAAAGTAATAAAATCAGTGAGAGAATGGTTAGATCTTCATAGATTTGAAGGAATCGAAATTATTGTAGGTTCAGTTAGAAGTCCAGAGAATGTTGAATATTGGGCAAGAACTGGAGCTCATATTCTAACTATTCCTCCTGCGGTCCTTTTAAAATGCTTTTTAGGTGCAAGAACAAAAGAGACAGTTTTGCAATTTCTAACAGATGCTCAAAGGGCAATAAAAGAATTAGAAAGTAAAACATAACTTATGGATTTTAAGCTTTCTCGTTTAGAGCAAGAAAGTATTTTTATTATTAGAGAAGCAAAAATTAAATTCAAAAACATTGCTGTTTTGTGGAGTGGAGGAAAAGATTCTACTACTTGTTTGTATTTAATTAAAAGAGCGTTTTTTGGAAGAATTCCATTCCTTGCAATTCATTTAGACTCTGGCCACGATTTTGAGGAAACTTATCAATTTATGGACAAAGTGAAAAAAAAATGGAATATAAACTTAGTTAGAGTTCCAGTAAAACACGAGAAAGATGAAATTTCAGGAACAACAGAAGGATTAAATAAGGCAAAAGCTCTTAAAAAATTCATTGAAGAAAACAAAATTGACGCTTTAATTGTTTCTATCAGAAGAGATGAGCATGGAGTTAGAGCAAAAGAAAGATATTTTTCACCCAGAACTAAAGATTTCAAATGGGATTTTAAAAACCAGCCCCCAGAAATTTTCCACCATTTTTCAGATTTTAAAGAAGCTTCCCATGTGAGAGTTCATCCTCTTTTGCATTGGACAGAGCCTGATGTTTGGATGTATATCAAAGAAAGAAATATTCCTGTAAACCCCCCTTTATTTTGCAAAAAATGGAAAAAGATATCGGTCTTTGGGTTACAAAGAAGTTACAGTTCCAATTCCTTCAAATGCTAAAACTATAGATGAAATTATTGAAGAATTAAAGAAAAGCAAAATTCCAGAAAGAGCAGGGAGAGCTTTTGAAAAAGAAAAAGAGTATGTGATGCAAAGATTAAGGGAGTTGGGTTATATGTAGTTTTATGTTAGAAATTCCAATTGTTTTAATCGGTGAGAAAGATCATGGGAAATCTACCTTAATTGGTAGATTTTTATTAGATACAAAGTCAATTGAAGAAAGTAGAATAAAAGAGATTCAAGAAATAGATAGAGCTTGTGAAAGAGAATTTGAATTAGCGCATTTGGTAGATAGTTTTAAAGAAGAAAGAGAAAAAGAAATGACAATAGATACCACTCAGGTGCTTTTAAAAGGCAAAAAGAGAAACTATCAGTTAATAGATGTTCCGGGCCACGAAGAATTAATTTCTCAAATGCTCACTGGAGCCTCAAGAGGAAAAGTTGCTTTATTGTTAGTAGCGATTGATGAAGGGATAAAAAAACAGACAATAAAACATTTAGAAATTGCAAAGCTTTTAGGAATTAAAAAAATAGGAGTGGTTTTAAACAAAATAGATAAAGTAAATTACAAAAAAGAAATTTTTGAAAAATTGAAAAAAGAAATAAAAGAGGTTTTGGAAAAAGTGGGTTATCTTTCACGCAATATTTATTTTTTTCCGGTTTCGGCAAAATACGGCGATAATGTGATAGTAAAATCAAAAAAGACACCTTGGTATGAAGGTAAAACTCTTTTTGAGTTTTTGGAAAAAGATCTCAAAGAGGGAGAAAATTTTGAAAATTTACCTTTGCGTTTTTTAGTTCAAGATAAATATTTCATTGATGAAAAAGAAGTTTTGGTAGGAAAGATAGAAAGCGGTAAATTAAAAATAGGAGAAAGAATTTTGTTTTTGCCAGAAAACAAGATAGCTAAAGTAAGAGAAATTAAAGAATTTGAAGAAAATTTGAAAGAAGCTAAGGCAGGCCAAAATGTAGGTTTAATTTTAGATAAAAATTTAAAAATTGAACGAGGATCGGTAGGTTGTTTTCCTGATTTTCCTCTTAAAGTTTTAGATTTTTTAGAGGGTGAAGTTTTTTGGATTAAAAATCCTAAAGTTAATAAAAAGTTAATTTTTGAGTGTGGCACAAAAAGTACAGAAGGAAAGATTTTAGAACCTAAAGAAATTTTGCAAAATCAAAAAACATTTTTTAAAGCGAAACTTAAAGAGAAAATAGCTTTCGATCCTCAGAGCAAAACCATTTTAAGTAAAGTAGTTTTAAAAGAAAAAGGTAAAATCATCGGAGTAGGAAATATAATATGAAAAAAAGACCAAATGTCATTTTAATTACAATTGATTCCCTAAGAGCAGACCACTGCGGTTTTATGGGTTATGAAAAAAATACTACTCCAAACATTGACGCTTTAGCTAAAGAAAGTATTGTTTTTACTCAAGCTTACTCTACAGCCCCAATGACTGCTCAATCTCTTATTTCTCTTTTAACTTCTACTTACCCTTTAGATTATAACGGGCCAAGAAAAATTGAAAAGCCAAGAGTGCTACTTAGTGAAGTGTTCAAAAAAGAAGGATATACGACTGCGGTATTTACTTCTAACGCTTATATTTCTAATTTTTTTGGGTACAACCGTGGATGGGATTTTTTTGAATATTTAGCCCCTCCTTTCGAAATCAGAAAGAACAGGTTTCAAGAGAAATTTAAAAAAATCTTTAAAAAAATATCCTTCAATACTTTCCCTCAAATCTTCTTTTGGATAAAGTATTTAGAATATAAAAAAGAAAGAAAAAAACCAGATTTTAACGAAGAAAAATTCTGGAAGGGAATTCCAGATTTTTTAATAATTCACACTTTCAAAGAATTTGTGGAGGCTATGAAAAAGAAAGAATTTTTTGCATGGATTCACTGTATGGGAGTTCATGCTCCCTATCTTCCCTTTAATCAGCTTTTAAAAAGATCTTGTCTTTCTCTTTCTGATATAGAAATTCTTTCTTTACCAGGACACTTTGCTGCTTTCCCCAATAAAAAACCTTTAAGGGAATTAGTCACGAAAAATCTTCAGAAAATTAAAGATTTTTATAATCAAGCGATTCAATATACAGATTTTTGGATTGGGAGTTTATTAAACTTTCTAAGAGAAAAGAAACTTTACCAAGAAACCCTAATTGTTCTAACCTCAGATCATGGTGAGGAATTCTTAGAACATGGTGAAACAAACCATCCTTGTCAACTTTATAATGAACTCTTACATGTACCTCTTTTAATAAAAATTCCAGAAAAGCCACCCCAAAAAATTACTAAAAAAGTTTCTCTAATTGATTTAGCACCAACTTTGTGTGAGGTTTTAAATATTTCTCCTTCTTCCACATTTAAAGGAAAAAGTCTTTTCGCTCCAAACTCTAACCCTTTTTTATTTCATCAAACTGGTTTTAATGAAAAAAAAGAAGGAGTTTTTAAATATGTTGAAATAGAAAAAATTACACAATGCAAAGTAGCCTCTCAATTCCAAAATTGGAAATATATTTTGGATCATGGAAACGGACAAGAAGAACTATACAATCTTTCAAAAGATCCAAAAGAACAAAATAATATTGCTTCAAAAGAATCAAAAATTCTTGTTAAAATGAGAAAAATTGTTCAGGAATTTGAAAAACAAAATCCGCCCCTTTCTTTAGTTAATAAAAGTGTCTGATTATGCCCTATCACGAACCACCAAAGATTTGTCCAGTTTGTAAAGAAAAAGCCAATTTTAAATTTATTCAAGATTATCAAAACGAATGGGGGAAATGGTCTCTTTTTGAGTGTTCAAAATGTGAAGTTCAATTTTGGATGCCTTTTAAAGCTCCTGGATATAAACGATACGAGGAATACAAAAAATACTTAGATAAATTAGATATAATTTCTAGGAATAATTGCAAATGGATGGTAAAGAAATTATGGAATATGAATCAATTTTTCAAACAACCCCCTTATAAGAATTCAAAAGGGAAAAAACTTTTGGATCTAGGATGTGGAACAGGAGAATTTTTGGTTGTGGCGCAAAATCTAGGATATAAGGTTTATGGTGTTGATTTTAATAAATATGCAGTTGAAATTGCTAGAAACTATTTAGGATTAAAGAATGTTTTTCAAGAAGATATTTTTAACTTTCTTGAAAATCGAAAGTCAGAATTTGATGTTATTACTGGTTTTGAAATATTTGAACATGTGGATGAACCCAAAAAATTTCTCGAATTAATTTATCGAGCTTTAAAACCAAATGGATATTTAATTCTTTCATTCCCAAATCGAAATAGATATTGGGGAAAGATAGATGAAAAAATTGAAGATTGGGATTTCCCTCCCCTTCACCTTACGAGGTGGAATCTTAAAACCGCTGTTCGTTTTATTGAGAATAATTCATTTGAAGTAATAATTAAAAAGAAACAAATTCCTATGAATTATTTTTTAGGGAAAATGAGAAAGAATATAGAGGCATTAATAAAAATTTTTAGAAGGGAAAAAAGAAATAATTTTAATAACCCTATTACTCAAATCAGAAAAGACATTGGAATTCAGAAATTTAAAATCACTAGATTTTTCATAGTGTCTATTGCCAAGTGTATATTTTTCATTCCAGCATTACTTTTATTTTATTTTTTTAAATTCGAAGGAGTAGGTTTATATATTCTTGCAAGGAAAAAATAATATGTTTTATCGAAAACCACCACAACTCTGTCCAGTTTGTAAGGAAAAAGCAGATTTCAAATTTATTCAAAATTATAAAAACCGAGAAGGAAAATGGTCCCTTTTTGAGTGTTCAAAATGTAATGTTCAATTTTGGATGCCTTTTAAAAATCCTGGGATAGTACATTATGAAAGAAATTATATTGTAAGAGATACACTAAAACCTAAAATTTTATATGGCTATCATAAAAAATTTTTAAAAACTTATGAAAAATTTTCAGTTTGCGGGAAGGTTTTAGACTTAGGTTGTGGAACGGGGGATCTAATAGCTATTTTAAAACAAAAAGGATGTAAAGTTTGGGGAGTTGATCTTGATAAAAATGCTATAAACTTTGCTAAAAAATATTTTAAGTTAGAAAATGTCTATCCAATTTCCTGTGAAGAGTTTTTTACGCTTGAAAACATTCCACGATTTGATTTAATAACCGCTTTTGAACTTTTAGAGCATTTAGATAATCCTTTAAATTTTTTACAAAATATAAAAAATCTTCTAAAAAAAGAAGGAATAGCAGTTATAAGTACTCCTTCTCGTGAAAGAATCTTACCTAATTTGTGGCCAGCTGATTTTCCTCCTCATCATTTGACTCGCTGGAACGAAAAAGCAATTTTTAATTTATTTGAAAAAGTTGGTTTTGAAATTATTCGAATAGACTACACTGACCAATTAAAATTTTTGATGGAATCTTTGAACAGTAAATTGAGGTTAGGTTTAGTTCTAAAAACAGCAAGAATTTCAAAACACAAAAAGATAAATAAAGAAGAAAAGGTAATAGTTGGAGGAACTTTCCTTACAGAATTAGTGCATTTTGGAGCTTATCTTAAAGATTATTTCCTAACTGGATTGTTAGCTATTTTGATACTCGCGATTAGTAAAATCTTAGGTTATAAAAATGGTGATATGGTAATTTGGTGTAAAAAAAGAACATGAAAAATTATCCAAAAGTAAGCATAATTATACCTACTTATAACCGACCAAAACTTTTTAAGCGAGCAATTCAATCTGTTTTAAAACAAACTTATAAGAACTTTGAAGTAATAGTGATCGATGACAGTACTAATGATGAAACAAAAAAAATTGTTGAGAATTTCAATGATAAAAGAATTAGATACATCCACAATGAGAAAAAGACAAATCTTCCAAAAGCCAGAAATCAAGGAGTAAGAGAATCGAGTCTTGAATCTAAATACATTGTTTTTTTAGATGATGACAACGAATTTTTGCCTCAATTTTTAGAGAAATCCATAGAAAAATTAGAAAAAAGACCAGATTTAATAGGTGTTGTACCATCATCAGAACATTTATTTGACGATGGAACTAAAATTGGAAAAAGTATTAACGTTTGTGAATCTTGGAATACAGGTTTGGGTAATGGTGCTGTTTTAAGAAAAACTTTATTTACAGAAAAAAATATTTGGTTTGATGAAAAGCTAATCCGCTCTGAAGAATGGGATTTTGGAATTAGGGTTCTAAAAAATCATAAAGTTGAATCAATACCAGAAGTATTACAGAGATATTATCACCATTATCCATTTTTTAAAAAAAGCACTCTTTCAACTGTTCCCCTGTCAATAGAGTCCATTGATTATTTATTTAAAAAAC
>CAZKFX010000024.1:0-12935 GCA_964552375.1 uncultured Candidatus Saccharibacteria bacterium | reverse complement strand
TCAAAAAAAACCAAACCAAAAAAGAGAGAAAAAACAAAAAGTTTTTTGAGAAAGGGAGTTTTCATTATCTTTTTTTATTTAAAATATAGAAAAAAAAGCCAATTGTCAATCTATTTTTTTTAAAAAATGGATATCAGGTTTTTGCAAATTTTTGATAAATTTAATAAAATTTTTAAAAAAAATTATGAGTCTTTTAATTAAAAATGTCATTTTAAATGGGGAGGGTCAAGATATCTTTATTGAAGGAAATAAAATAAAAAAGATTGGAAAAAATTTAAATTTAAGAGCTAAAGAAAAGATTGACGCAAAAGAAGAAAAAGCGGTTTTGCCAGGGTTAATAAATTGCCATTGCCACTCTCCAATGGCTCTTTTTAGGGGATATGCTGATGATTTGCCATTGAAAGAATGGCTGGAGAAAAAAATTTGGCCCAAAGAAGCAAAATTAACAGAGGATGATATCTATTGGGGAACAAAGTTGGCAATTTTAGAAATGATAAAAACTGGAACTACCACCTTCAATGATATGTATTGGTTTCCAACAGCTACTATTGAGGCGACAAGAGAACTCAAAATTAGAGCGAAAATTGGATTAATCTTGGTAGATTTTTCAGAAAGAGGAAAAAAAGAAAATGTGGAAAAATTATTTGAAAAATTAAAAAATTCTCAATTTGAAACGATTGAGTTGAGTGTAGCTCCCCATTCAATTTATACTGTCTCAAAGGAAAATCTAATTTGGGCGAAAAAATTTGCAAAGAAAAACAATTTATCATTGCACATTCATTTGGCAGAGACTGAAAATGAGGTCAAAGAGTGCCAAAGAAAATATAAATTAAGACCGGTTGAATTTTTAGAAAAGATTGGTTTTTTAGATAAAAATTGTATATTAGCACATTCAATTTGGTTAACAGAAAAAGAAATTGAAATTTTAAAAAAGAGAAAATGTAATTTGGTTTATTGTCCTTGCTCTAATATGAAATTAGCTTCTGGAATTTTTCCTTATCAAAAAATAAAAAAAGAAAAAATTAATATTTGTCTTGGCACAGACGGTCCTGCTTCAAATAACAATTTAGATATGTTTGAAGAAATAAAATTTGCTTTGCTTTTACAAAAAGTAAAAGAAAAAGATCCCGCTGTGGGATCAGCCAAAGAAATTTTCAAAATGGCAACAATTAATGGAGCTAAAGCCTTGGGAATAAATGGAGGTGAAATTAAAGAAGGGAAATTGGCAGATTTGATTTTAATTGATCTAAATCATATTTTTTTGGTTCCAGGTTATAATTTAATTTCAGATTTGGTATTTTCAGCTAATGGAAGTTGTGTTTCTGATGTAATTTGTAATGGAAAAATTTTAATGAGAGATAGAGAAATTGAAGGAGAAGGGCAAATTTTAAATTATGTCAAAAGAAAATATGCAAAAAAACAAAATAAAGGTTTTTCCTCTAATTTCAAAAAGTGAAATTAAAAAAAAGGTAAAAGATTTATCTCAAAAAATTTCTCAAGATTATAAAGGAAAAGAGCTAAATTTGATTTTGGTGCTAAAAGGAGCTTTTGTTTTTGGAGCAGATTTAATAAGATTTTTAAAAATTCCCGCCAGGGTTTATTTTTTAAGAGCTAAAAGTTATGAAAAAGATAAATCAACCGGCAAAGTAAAAATTGAATTTTCAGCAGGAAAAGAAATTGAAGGGAAAAATGTCTTAATTTTGGAAGATATTTTAGATACCTCTTTAACCTTAAAAGAAATAATTAAATTTTTAAAAAAATTCCAACCAAAAGAGATAAAAACTTGTGTTCTTTTAGAAAAGAAAGTTCCAAAAAGAGAAAAAATAAAAGTAGATTATGTAGGTTTTAAAATTGAAAATAAATTTATTGTTGGCTATGGCATTGATTATGATGAAAGATTTAGAAATTTACCTTATATTGGTTATATAAAATTAAATTAATGAAAAAACTAATACCTCAATTTCTCTTGAATTTCTACCATTTTTTGTTAGCTCTTTTTGGAGCTTTAATTTATGCAAATCCAAGCAAAAAAATAAAAGTAATTGGGGTAACTGGCACCAACGGAAAAACTACTACCACAGAAATGATTGCTAAAATTTTAGAGAAAGCAGGTTTTAAAGTAGCTTTAATAAATTCTATTAGATTTAAAATTGGAAAAGAAAGTAAAAAAAATGAGTTGCGAATGACAATGCCGGGAAGATTTTTTATTCAAAGATTTTTAAAAAAGGCAACAAAAGAAAAATGTCAATATGCAATTTTGGAAGTAACTTCTGAAGGAATAAAACAATATCGCCACAGATTTGTTAATTTTGAAGTAATTGTTTTCACTAATTTGGCACCAGAACATATTGAATCTCATGGTTCCTTTGAAAATTATAAAACAACAAAAGGAAAATTATTTCAGTTAACAAAAAATATTCATATTATTAATTTAGATGATAAACACGCTGAATATTTTTTAAAATTTCCTTCAAAATTAAAAATTGGCTACACTCTCCAAAACTCTGCCAAAACTACACTGCTATATAGCAAGAAAGATTTGGCAAAGATTGTAAGAGCAAAAAAAATCTTTATTGATAAAGAAAAAATAGGCTTTGAAATTGAAAATGAAAAATTTGTCTTAAATTTAAGAGGGGAATTTAATATTTATAATGCTTTAGCAGGAATTTGTGTAGCAATTTCTCAAGGGATTGATTTGAAAACATCAAAAGAAGCTTTAAAAGAAATAAAGATTATTCCTGGAAGAATGGAAGAGGTAATTTCAAAACCTTTTAAAGTTTTTGTAGATTATGCTTTTACTCCCTTTGCTTTAGAAAAAGTTTATAAAGATTTAAAAGAAAGAGAAAAAATGGGAAAATTAATTTGTGTTTTGGGGGCTTGTGGAGGTGGAAGAGACAAATGGAAGAGACCGGTTTTGGGAAAAATTGCCAAAAAGTTTTGTGATAAAATTATCATCACCAATGAAGATCCTTATGATGAAGACCCTTTAGAAATCATTGAACAAGTAGCCAAAGGAACAAATGGAAAGGCAAAAAAAATTTTAGACAGAAGAGAGGCAATAAATAGGGCTTTAAAAGAGGCAAAAGAAGGTGATGTAGTAATTATCACTGGGAAAGGATGTGAACCTTCAATTTGTATTAAAGGTAAAAAAATTCCTTGGGATGATAGAAAGGTAGTAAAAGAAGAATTTGAAAAATTGTTTCAATGAAGTATCAAATTTTAGAACACAAAGCAGATATTAAAATTAAAATTTTTGGAAAAAATTTAAAAGAACTTTTTTTGAATTCTTTAAGTGCTATAAAAGAAATTTTAAATCCAAAAATTAAATCTCCAAAGGAAAAAATAGAAAGAAAAATAAAAATAAAGTCAGAAAATCTTTCTTTTCTTTTTATGGATTTTTTGTGTGAGATTAATTATCTTTCTGAAATTCACAAAGAGATTTATGAAAAAATAAAGTTTAAAAAGCTCTCAGAAAAGGAAATGGAAGCAATTTTGGAAGGAAAAAGGGTTGAAGGTTTTAGTCTTCAAATAAAAGGGGTAACTTGGCATAATTTTGAGATATCTCAAAAAAAGAATAAAACTTGGCAGGCAAAAGTTTTGTTTGATATTTGAGATAAAAAAAAGTATAATAAAAAAATTTATGCTAAAGGAGTTAATTGACAAATTTTACTCAGATAGAGAAGAAGTGCGTCAGCAACACAAATTTTATATTACTGATGCTGGAAAATGTCCCAGAAGTATTTTTTTTAAATTTAAAAATGTTCCTAGAGAAAGAACTGCTCCAGAAGTATTAAGAATGTTTGATCATGGAGATTATCTCCAAATGCAAATTTTAAATACTTTGTTTAGTTTAGGAATTGTCAGGGCTTCTGAAGTTTCTATTCCCCCTCAAGAAATCATTAGTGGTAGAGCGGATGCTATTGTAACCTTAAATAATAAATTATATGTGGTAGATTTTAAAAGTATGAATAGTTTGATTTTTAAAGGTTTAAATTCACCAAAAGAAGAAAATGTTAATCAAATTCAGCTTTATATGCACTTTTTTAAAATCCCAAGGGGGATTTTGCTTTACATTAACAAAGATACTTTGGAATTGAAGGAATTTTTAATAGAATACGAACAAAAAAAATGTGAAAAACTTTTGGAAGATTTAAAAATTCTCAAAGAAAAAATTGAAAAAAATATTGTTCCTCCGGTTCTTCCCGACTATCCAGAAAATTGGCAGTGTAAATATTGTCAATTTAAAGAGATTTGTCAAATAATTGGAAAAAAGGAAATCAACTGGGAAGAATTCAAAAATAAAATCCAACCTTCTTTATCTTCCTAATCTCTTTTTAATAATTCTTATCATTTCCCTTAAATTTTCTCTTTTATTATATTTTTTAAAAATCTTTTTTAATTTTTCTTTTTTCTCTTTTTTTAATTTTTTGCAATACTTAATTAAAAGAGGTAAACTCCTGACAATATTGTCAACAATGGTTATTGTTGCCTTTTGACTGGTTCTAGAGAAGGGATTTAAATCTATGGCAATTACCTTTTTTTTCATTTTTACCAAAGCCTCTGTTCTATCACCATCTTCCAAAGGAACCAAAACAACATCTGCTTTTAAAATTCCTTCAGGATCTACCTTTCTTCTCTCACTTTCTAATTCTTCAATTTCAACCTTCTTTTTTGTTCCTAAAATTTTTTTAGCTCCAAAACTTTTCAATAATTTTTCAATCTTTTTTTCTCTTTCTTTTGTCCGATAAAACAAATTTACCTCAATTTTAGCTGGTAAAATTTCAGCTAATTTAACAATCTCTTTTCCCACTAAAACCGCGCAATTTCCGTTGACTGAAATTACAGGATATTTTGCTAACAAAAGTAAAGCTGAAGCTGAAATTATTGCTTTTTTAGCAGGAGGTAATGTTTTTTCTCCCAAAATATAATCAAAAGTCTCTCCCCTACCATGAGCAATCAATCCAGCCCTTGCTACTATTCCTTGATTGAACCCCTCTATTAATTTTTCTCTTATTAAAAGAGAAAAATATCTGGGGTGAGATTTTGGAATTGAAAACTGAAAATCCATTTTTTCAAACATTTTTCAATCTACTTAATTTAAAAACATGAAAGTTTTTTGAAATTTCATTTTTTAAAAAAAGGGAAACCTTTTTTAAATTATCTTTTTTTACTCCCAAAAACAATACTCCTTTTTTTATTGAAAATCCAATACAAAATTTTTCAATTTTTTCTAATTTTTTAAATAATTCTTTTTTTTGCCATCCTATCTCTTTAGCAAAAATTTGAGAAAATTGAAAAAAATTCTCTAAGGTAGGATTTTTGAGAAAATCTTTTGTCAATTTTTCCCCCAAAAAAGCAATCTTTGGAGTAATTTTTTTTAACATCTTTTTAGTGTTTTCTCTTTTTAGATCACAAGTTAAAATTTTAATGTCTTTTTTTTGAAAAAAAGATCTCACCTTTCCAATTCCTGGGGCCCCAGGAGTTGTTCTCACTGCTAATTCTTTTCCACAAAAAATAGCTAAAACATCTCCCAAACCAGTTAAACACTTTACCTCACTTAAATGGGCTATTTTTGCTCCTTCTTTTTTTGGTTTTTTAAATAATTTGCAAAGACCTAAAGCTACTCCTAAAGCTACTGCTCCACTTGTTCCATACCCTACCCCCATACAAACAGGAGAAAAAATTTGAATTTTTACTTTTGGATTTTCAAAAGCTTTTAAGACTTCTTTGACAGGTTCAATTTTTATTTTTTCTCCATTAAAAAAAATCTCTGTTTCTTGGGAAACTTCTAAACAGCATTTTATTTTTGGTTCCAAAATTAGCCCTGCTCCAATAGAACCACAAAAGAGAGGATCTTTTGTGAAAAAGGGAGCAAAAAATCCAGTAATATGAAGTGGAACTAAAATTTCAATTTTTTTATTGTCTGAGATCATCTGTAAAAAGTAAATTTCCTTTATTTAAGACATATAAAAACTGAGTTTTTTGGTCAAAAAAAATTTTAGTTTTTCCTTCAAATTCAGCTAAATCATAAATATTTAATTTATCTCTATCATCAATCTCTGTAATTTTTATTTCTCCCTCCCCTACTTTAAATATTAAATAATTTTCTCCATACCAAAAAATTTCTCCAATTTTTTTTGAAAATCTTGTCAAAAATATCTTTTGGGGCTCTGGTTTTAAAACCAAAAGCCAGATTTCATGCTCTGTAGTTAAAGCTATTTTTTTAAAATCAGGCGAGACAACAAAATTTTGAAATGATTTTTCCCACAATTTCTCTTTTCCTTCAAAAAGATATCCTTTTTCGTTTAAATGATAGATACCTTCTTCATTTTTTGTAGTGGTAGCAAAAATTTCTGGAATTTTTTCTGAATAAGGAATTTTTTCCCATTTTAAATTTTTAGGAATTAAAATAATATGGATTGCTCTTTGGACTTTTTCTTCTTTTACTTTTAATTTTTTTTCCCAAGCAAAATATCCTTCTTTTTCAACTCTAATTTCATATTTTTGGGGAAATAAATTTTTAATAAAAATTGTCCCAAAAATAGGACTTGTTTTACCTTTATATTTTTTATTTAAAAATACTTTTGCACCAGGAGGTTTAGCTTTCAAATAAATACCTCCGGTTTTAACAATTTTTCTATTTTTAATATCAATTCTGTAGCCTAAAGAATAGCAAATAGCTAAAGGAGTCAAAACAAAAAATAAAAAGACAAAAATTAAAAATAAAAAAATTCTCTTTTTCTTTTCCATTTTTAAGCTACAATTTTTGGAATTTCAATATATTGAATTTTGTTTTTTTCTATATCTTCCTTTAAAATAGCTTTAATTTCTTCTTTGGCACTCAAAAATATAATTTGCCATCCAAATTCAAAAACCAATCTTTTTAAAATTTCCATTTGTTTAAAACATCTTTCCATATCTGCTTTTATAAAAGGGTCATCAAGGATAAAAAACCCTTTTTCTTTGTTCAAAAATTTCTCGCTCAACCCCAACCTAATAGAAAAATACAATTGGTCATAAGCTCCCCCTGAAAGATGTCTTGGTAAAAGTTCTTTGCCATTTTTTTGTTTAATTTTTATTTCCTCTTTTTCAAAATCAAAGATAACTTGGGTATACAAATTGTTAGTAATTTGGCTAAAAAATTTAGAAACCAAACTTTGAGGACCAAATATTTTTGAAAGTTTTTCTTTTTCTTCGCTTTCTATTTTATCAAAAATTTCCTTTGCTATCAAAATATTTTCTTTGATTTTTTCTTTCTCTTTTACAAATTCCTCCAATTCCCTTTTGAGTTTTTTTAAATCCGAAATATTTTGACACAAAACTTCCTTTCTTAAAATCTGGCAAGCTTTTATTGCTATTTCATTTGTGTCTTTCTCTATTTCTTTTAATTTTTCATTTTCATCTTCAATTTCTTTTTCTATTTTTTCCTCTTTTTCTTTTAAAACATTTTCTTTTTTTTCATCATAGTCTATATTTTTTGCTTCATTTTTATAAAACTCAAGTTTTTTAATTTTTTCTTTAAAATTTTCGCCAAAATCTTCTTTTAAAATACCCTCTATCTTTTCTCTTTCTCTTTCTAACTCATTTTTCTTTTCTAATTTTTTAAAATAACTTTCCAAAGAAATTTCTCCAGATTCCCTTTCTATTTTTTCTATTTTTTCTTTTTCTTTCTCCATCCTCTCTCTTTCTCTTTTTAACTCTTTTTTTAGTCTTTCTATATCATGAATTAAAGTATTTTTTGCCAACTCTAACTTTTCCTTTTCTCTTTTTTCGCTTTCATAATCTTTATTTATTTTGTCTAAAACCGAAAAAATTTCTTTTATAGAGTTTATCTCAATTCCTATTTTTGAAAAAATTAATTTGTTTTTTTGTAATATTTTTTTGAGCCACCCTTTTTGGCTTTCAAATTGAAATATTAAAAATCCTGAAATTAAAGCTAAAATTAAAAATAAACTTGCGAGAAAATAAAATAATAAAAGTTTTTGAAACAAAATTAGAGAAATTTGAGAAAAAATAAAAGCAAAAAAAGAAAAGATAAAAACTAAATTTAAAAATTTACTTTTTTGTTCTCTTTCTGCTATTTGTAAAAGCTTTTCTTTGGCTAAATTTATCTCATTTTGGTCTATTTTTTCTGATAATATTTTCTTTTTTTGTTCCAAATCAAAAAATATTCTTTCTTTCTGGGAAAGTTTTTCTTTTTCAGTTTTTAACTCATTTTCTCTTTCTTTAATTTCTCTTTGTATATCTATTAATTTTTTTTCTATTTCACTTATCTCTCTTTGAGAAATCTTCCAGCTGAGAAAGTCTTTTTGATTGTATTTTTCCAAAAATTTCAATTGAGGCTCAATTTTTTCAAGTTTTGTTAAAAGACAATTTGCTCTTTCATATTCTTTTCTCTTTTTTGCTTTTTCCAATTGCTTCAATTCCCATTTAATTTTTTCTTTTTCTTTTTGTAGTTTTACTAATTTTTCCTCCAAATTTTCTATTTTTCTTTTTTTTATTTTTTCTAAAAAATCTTCAATTTCATCAATTAACTCTTTTGCTTTCTCAAACCTTTCTCTCAATTTTTCCTCTTTAATATTTCTAAACTCCCCTTGGGAATTTAGTCTTCCTATTTCCAAAAGTTTTTCTTTTATCTTTTTAAATTTATCTCTTTGTAAACCAACCAAATGAGCGGTAAGATCAGTTAAAAATTCTCTGGCAATAGAAAGTTGGCTATTTCTGATAACAAAAAGATTTTGGCACTCAAAAGATTTCAAACCCATCAATTGAGAAATATTCCCTTTTTCTGGAAATTTCCATTCTCTTTTTTGAGAATCTTCCAATATTAAATAACCTTCTGGAAACTCTTCTACTCTATTTATTTCATTTAATCTTTTCGTTTGTTTTTTTCCCAAAAGCAATTTTAATAAAGCTTCCAAAGTTAAAGTTTTGCCTTCTTCATTTTTTCCAAAAATCAAATTAAATTGAGACAATTTAAGCTCTTTTTTAAATTTTAAGGGTCCGTATTTTCTCAAATAAATCTCTTTTATTTGCATATTTCCATCATCACTTTCACTCCTATTTCAAAAATTTCTTTTTCTTTTTGTTTGGGTAAATTTTTCTCTTTGAGTTTTTTTATGAATTCTCTAAAAATTTCATCTTCCATTATTTTAGAAATATCTTGAACTTCAAAAATAAAATCTTCTTTTTTACATTTTTTACATTTTTCAAAAAATTTTTTGGCTATTTCTTTTCTCAAGTCCACTTCTGTTTTTTTAATCAATTTGCTATCTATAAAACCTCTCAAAATTAAAATTGTTTTTTCAAAAGGCAAAATTTTTTCCAATTCTTCTTTTACCTTTTCTATTGGATTTTCATTTTCTGGAAAAATTTCTATTAATCTTTCTTGATAATAAGGAGTATTTAAAAGATATTCTCTTGGAGGACCTCCCAATTCAAACAAATTTACCTTTCTTTTTCCCAATTCCTTTTTTGTAATTGAAATAGGAGAACCAGGATAAACAAAATATTTTTTTTCTGAAATCTTTCTCAAATCAAAATGGGTATGAAAATGACCAGCTAAAACATAATCTATTTTTAACTCTTTAAAATAAGAGAGTTTGGCTGGCATGTATCTTTTTTCTTCGTTGCCAAAATCTTCACTTGAGAAAGAGCTGTCTAATAATTCTCCATGATACAAAAGAATGTTTTTCTTGTCAGTTTTAATTTTTGTATTTAAATAATAAAGCTTTTCTAAAATTTCCTTTTCATTTTGATATGAAAAAGGTAAACCAAAAATACGCAATTTCTCATTTTCATAAGGACAATCTATATCTCTTAAAATTTTTGTGTTTTCTCCAAAATCCCAACCTTCTTCAAAAGCTTCTTTATCATGATTGCCGGGCAAAATTACAATTTGAAAGGGATAAAGAGAAAACAAATTTCTAATTTTGGGCCTCAATTGTTGAGAAAAAACCTCTTTGTCAAAAAGATCACCTGCTATTGCTAAAATATCAATTTTCTCTCTTTTCCCAATTTCTAAAATCTCTTTTAAGGCTTCCCATCTCTCATCTCCATAATTTTTTAAATGTAAATCTGCAGTATGTAAAATCTTCATAATTTATTTTAAAAATATCAGAACCTCTTTTAAAATTCAATTTTTGGGATTTTCTCTCTCAAAAAGTTTTGATTTATTTTAAAGTTTTTGTTAATTTTTAATTTGATAGGGGTCAGACCCCTGTCAAATTTATATAAAAAGTGAGGTTTTGAAAATGAAAGAGGAAAAATTAGTAAAAATAGAGAAAGCAAAAAAAATTATTTTTGTTGGAGACACCCACGGAGATTTTTCAACTACAAAAAAAGTAATTGAAAATTATTTTAAACCTGAACACAAAATTGTCTTTTTGGGAGATTATGTAGACAGAGGAGAAAATTCAAAAGAAAATATAGATTTTTTATTAGAAATGAAAGAAAAATATCCAGAGCAAATAATTTTGCTTCAAGGAAATCATGAAGGCTATCCTATCTTAAAATTTTCACCTGCGGAATTTTGGGAAAGTTTAAGTCAAAAAGAATATCAATTTTATAGCCAAGCTCTTCCTCAATTACCTTTGGTAGCAATAACAAAAGATATTATCGCTTTACATGGAGCCCTACCTGAAATAGAAAATTTAGAAAAAGTGAATGAAATTAAATTGGGAAGTGAAAATTGGTTTCAAATTGTCTGGGGAGATTTTTTAGAAAAAGATGGCGAAAAATTGGGAATAGACTTTCTCTCGGGAAGACCTCAATTCGGAAGAGATTATTTTTTTAAATTAATGAAAAAATTCAACAAAAAAATTTTAATTAGAGCCCACCAACCAGACGCTCCTTTGTTTATGTTTAAAAATCGGTGTTTGACTCTCTTTACATCTTTAGCTTACAAAAAAGAGAGAAAAATTGCCATTTATAATTTTTCTTCAAAGGGAGATATTTTTGAAAATTTAAAGATTGTGAGAATTTAGAGATTTTTTTATTTTCTTTTGAATTTTTTTCATTTCTTTTTCTGGAATATTTTTAATTTTTGGGGGACGATAATTAAAATTATCTCCTTTAAATCTGGGAATTAAATGTAAATGGGCATGAGGGATTTCTTCTCCCAATACTGGACAAATTATCCATTCAGTTTCAAAAGTTCTTCTCAAGGCTAAAGCAATCTTTTTGGCAAATTCAAAATATTCTCCAATATAAGGAATGTCCCAGATCCATTTAAAATGATTTTTAGGAACAATTAAGGTATGACCAGGATTTCTAGGATTTTTATCTAAAAAAGCTAAAAATTTTTCTGTCTCACAAATTTTTAAAGCCTTTTTTTCACCCTTTACAATTTTGCAAAAAACACAAAGCTGTCCTTCTCTATCAATCTCTCCCTTCCTTATCCTCTCTGCAGAAATTCTCTTTCCGTCTTCAGCTAAAACCATGTCAATTTTTACAATTTTAATTTCTTTTTTTTTCAATTTCTTTCTTTCTTTGTTAATCTTTAAGGCGTTTTTGTAAGTTTCTTTTGAGACAACAATAAAATCAAAATCTTCCTTCAAAGTATTGCCAAAAATGTCATCAATTTTTATTATTTTTGGAGTTTGATTAAATTTTTCTTTTATAAATTTTTTCAAATCTCTTTTTCTTGTTTCAAAATCCTCAACCTTTCTTTTTCTTAAAATTTGAGCAAATTTATCTGAGGTTAAACCAACAGTTACTTTGCCCAATTGAAAAGCTTTTTTAAAAAGTATTTCGTGCCCTTTGTGTAAAATATCAAATGTCCCTCCAATAATTACTTTTTTCATTTCAAGAGAATTTTTTTAGTTTAACCAATTTTTTTCTCCAAAAGAGCTACTCTTTTTTCTAAAGCATAAAATTCTTCAACATCAACCTTCTTTTTAAGATTATTTTTAATAAAAATTATGTCTTCTTTTATAATTTCAACATCGCGCCTTAAAGTAGAAATATCTTTGGTGTGACCGGTTAGAATCTTTGAATGCTCTTGGAGAATCTTTAAATGCTCTTGTAGAAGGGCGGAGTGTTCTTGAAGAATCTTTGAGTGTTCTTTTAAAATCTTTGAATGTTCTTTTAAAATATTTGAGTGCTCTTTCAAAATCTTTGAATGTTCTCTTAAAATTTGGCGATGTAAAGCTAATTCTTCTTTAATCTCTTTAATCTCTTTTTCTATCTTTTCAAATCTTTTATCAAATTTTATCTCTAATCCCTCAATTGCTTCTATTGTTAAAGAAACTTTATCATTTATATCTTCCAATAAAATTTCAAAATGCTCTTTTTTTATTTTCTTTTTTTTAGAATTTTTCTTTTTCATAATTTCATTTTTGGGCTCTTCTTTCTGGTCTCAATTCTCTTACTTTAGCTCCTGCTTGCCACATTTCTGAATTTCTTATTTTCTCTAATTCCTTTGCCAATTTTTGGGCATAATCTGGTTGACTATTCATCTCAATTACTCTCTTTGCTTCTTCACCTGAAGCTACCTTTTCATATAATTTTTCAAAAACCGGCTCTACTGCTTTTTTAAATTTATCTTTCCAATCTAAAGCCCCTCTCTGGGCAGTAGCTGAGCAATTAGCGATCATCCAATCCATTCCATTTTCAGCAATTAAGGGAATTAAACTTTGGGTTAATTCTTCAACTGTCTCATTAAAAGCCTCAGAAGGAGAATGTCCTTTTCTTCTTAATAACTCATATTGAGCTTCCATAATTCCAGCCAAAGCCCCAATTAAAACTCCTCTTTCTCCCACTAAATCAGAAAATGTCTCTTTTTCAAAGGTTGTCTCAAATAAATATCCAGCCCCTATTCCAATTCCCATAGCTAAAACCCTATCTTTGGCTTTTCCTGTAGCATCTTGATAAATGGCAAAAGAGGCATTAATTCCCTTTCCTTCCAAAAAATATTTCCTTACTGTTCTTCCTGC
>CAZKFX010000023.1:0-13261 GCA_964552375.1 uncultured Candidatus Saccharibacteria bacterium | reverse complement strand
ATTCGCCAAGAAAAATTAAAACTATTCCTCCAATTAAACTTCCAATTATCCTTCCCGTAGGTCCTATTCCCCATTTGTCAATGGCATATTTTAAGAAAAATCCAATTCCAATTATCAGAGCCAATACCCCGATTTTGGTTAGCCAATTTGCTCCAAATGTTTTTTCCAGATTTATTTTCTCTTTTGGTAAAGTTTCTTTTTTCTCAGTTGAGATTTCTTTTTCCTCAAGAGGAGGAGGTGGGGGAGGAACAAAAGAAAAAGAAGATATTATCTTTTCCAATTTTTCAATCTTTGCGTCTTGTGATTTTATTTTTCTTTTCAAATCTTCAATTTCTTTTGCTAATTTTTCTATTTTTTGCCAAATTTCTTGGTTTAAAGCCATAAAATTTTAAAAGAGAATTTCAAAACAAACTAAAGGAAAAAGTACTCCTAAAACAATGAAGGGAAATAGTAAGGCAAACAAAAGGCCGAGGGCTAAATATTTTCTTTTTTTCCAAAAATAAAAAATTCCAAAGATCTGACCCACAAGAATTAAAATTAAAAGAATAAAAAATATAAAAAGAGAATGAAAATAAACTTTAAAATAAAAACTAAAAAGATACAACAAAAAATAAACAACGATACTAACTATTTCTGGAGCAAAAAACCCAATTAAAAAATCTAATAGCTTTTGGCCAGATGTGGTATAGAGCTTGGCAGTTTCCAGTTCTCTAAAATCTTTTCTCCTCCCATAAACGACTTCTATACCCTCTTTTACCTCTTTTTCAGGATAACCTGCGGTAATTAATTTTTCTTTTAAAACCTCCTTTGGAAACCTATCTTTGTATTCCCTGAAATAATTTATAATCCTCTCATTGACCATTTTTTAAAAATCATCTAAATAATCTCAAAAAGCTCTCTAGTATTGAGGCTGAGAAAAAGAAAGAGGAATGCTTTTTCATTAAAAATTTTTTTTCTCCCATTTTTGGCACTGGACAACGATAGGGACTTTTATCAGTTCCTTTTCCTATACAATCTAAATTTGAACCAATTTTAACTAATCTTCCAAAAGCATCTATACAATATTTTCCTTTCTGAGGATATGGTAAATTTACCGCTACACAAAAAGATTTCTTTGAACTATAACAAGAAAGTTTGAGAATTCCTCCTTGAGTTTTTCTAATGTCTTTTTCTAAAGCTTCAAAGTAGTCGCCATAAATTGGGTGGTTTTTGTTGAGTCTAAAGTTTTTGCAAAGATTCTCAAAAGAGTGCTCCTCTACAGCCAAAAGTTGGGCAATCGTCATTATTTGATTCATGCTCGCTCTTATTAAACTTTCTTGAGTTCTTGTTTGAGTTCTTTTTTGGGGTTTAATTTGTGCTTCATAAAAGGTTTTAAAGAAAGGACCCAAAATTTCATCAATAGTTTTGTAATTTTGGGGAGCCAAAATCTTTACTGGTTTGTTAAAATTGGAATTTTCAATCAAAAGCTCAATTGAAATTTTCACATTTTCCCCACCAAAAATTTGAGTATTGATGGTTTTTTGGCTTTTAATCTTGTACAACAAATAATCTTTCTTTCCAATCCAAATCTCTGCATTTATCTCTCCTATTTTACTAAAGAAATTCCTCAAGTTATTTTTAATTTCTTTTTCTTCAAAAGCAAATCCCGCTCCATACTCTCTTGACATAATTTCTTCCATTTTCTTTAAAATTTTAACAATCAGTTTTATTGCTTTTTCATTATCTAAGCTCACCAAATAATGATAAACATCTATTCCATTAATTTTTTCATCAGGAAATTCTTTTTTGACCACAAATAATTTTTCTCCAACCAATTTTTCTTTTTTAAAAAATTCCTCTATCTTTTTTTGAATTCTTTTTTGCTTTTCCATCTCTTCTTTCATTTTAGGTGTCAATCCTAATCCTCCTTTTTTAAATATATTAAGGGTAGAAGTTTGATCAATCATTATCCATTGATTTTTAATTTGAGAGAGATCAACTCCAATAGTTTCTAATTCTGGAATCTCCGGAAGAGTAGTTAGTTTAAAAAATACCTTTTCTCCAATTTGTTTTGTTTCTCCTCCCAAGAAAAATTTTGGTCCCATTCCTATTTTAGGTAATATTTTAACGCTCAAACTAAAATCTCCCTCTGAATTTGGTGTTTTTTGACTGTAATCTGTTTTTCCTTTACTAACTAAATTAAAATTAATTTTTCCTTCCTCATCAATTAAGCTAATTGAAAGATTTGTTTTGCTTTCAGCACTTTTTATTTTTGACATTTCCAAAGCCATTTTCTTTAAAACCTCCTCTGGCTTTGGTCTAAATGGATTCCAAAGAGGATCATAAATTCGTGTAGCCAAAAGTCCTATTCCTATAGCTCCCAAAACAAAAACTAAACCTAAAACAAAAATTAAAATAGAAATTTTTCCTTTTGAGCTAAATTTCATAAATATTTTTTAAAATTTATAAAAATTAAAATTTTTTGACCTTTTTGACATTTTAAATAAAAAATTCCAAAATTTCAAGCTAATTCTTCTTAATCTAAATCAATTATTCCATAAATTGCTACTTTCTTTTTTTCTCTCTTTGCCCACCAATAATCACCATATGACCAGTGCCAGAACTCTTTTGGATTATTTGAAAAACCGGCTTTTGTCATTGCCTCAATTAGAATTTGACGGTTCTTTTTTAAATAAATTGGTAATTTTTTAGAATAAGTTTTAGCTGATTCAAAAAAAGGGAGCTTTTTTGTTGTTAATGGGATTTTTCTTCTTTTTTTATTTACAATTCTTACATCAACCGCTCCTCCAGTCATATGACCTGAAGCAAATTTTCCCTTCCAAGGAGCTACAAATTTTTTAACTTCATTTATAATTTTCTTTTGACTCCACTCTGGATAAAATTTTGAGAATTTTTTCACAAAACTTTCAAAAATTTCTTTTTGATACCAAGCTGGTCTCCAAGCTGAATCAACAATTAATCTTAATCCTTTTGGTAAATTCTCTTGGGCCTTATTTAGCATTTCAGCTACTGTTTTCCGGACCAAAACTCCATATTTTTTTAAAATTTTTTGATTAATATTTCCAATTAGAATGTGAGGACAAACTTTTCTGATATCAACCAAAGGTTCTTTGGTATCTTTGATAACAATCATATACAAAGCCATTTTATTTAGCTTTTCTAATCCCGAATAGAATATACTCTTGCTCAAACTGCCTGTTTTTTAGGAGATCCTGAATTTAACAAGAGTCAGACCCCTGTAAATTTTTAGCTTTCCAAAATAAATTCTTTTGTCTTCATTAAAACAATGTTTTCAAATCTTTCTCTTTCTTCTAATTTAGATGAGATATATTTTATTGCCTTTTTCAATTGAGGAAGATGAACATATTCAAGAGCATTTACTCTTCTTCTTGTTTTTTCTAATTCCTCTGCTAAAAAAGAAGCAGTTTTTTGAAGTTCAGCTAATTTTATTAAATCTTCTAACAAAGATGAAATTTTAGCCATTCCCAAATCTAAATTAACTGGGGTGGAAATTGGGCTATAATTTAAAAAATCTCCTTCTTTGTATAGCTCAAAAATTGGGGTCTCAACCCCCATAATATTTTTCTTTTTTATTTCCAAAAAGATTCTTTTTTGAGAGACAGAAAAAAT
The DNA here is from genome assembly GCA_964552375.1 of uncultured Candidatus Saccharibacteria bacterium. Classification (GTDB taxonomy): domain Bacteria; phylum Patescibacteriota; class Minisyncoccia; order Minisyncoccales; family CAZJYT01; genus CAZJYT01. Next base: position 9,631 of record CAZKFX010000023.1, on the reverse strand, counting down.
TTCTTCAATTTCTTTATTTCTTAAACTGGCTCTTACAAAAATGAAGTATTTGAAAGCAAAAATTAATTCCTTTTCTATTCTCTCTCTTTCTTTTTTAATTTCTTTCATTACTTTTAAAAATTCTCTCATTAATCCGTCTCTTTTTTTCTTTAAAAGCTTCCATCCTTGCTGAACAATTTTAAGCCTTTTTCTAAGTCTAATTAACTCAATTCGGGTAGGGTTAATTTTCAATCTCATATTTTAAAAATAATTTAAATTTTCCTTTAAAATTTTAATTAAATCTTTAATTTTTACTCTTTTTTGTTCCATAGTATCTCTATCGCGGATAGTGAGATCATCTTTTTTTAAACTCTCAAAATCAATAGTTAAAGCAAAAGGGCATCCAATTTCATCAAACCTCCGATATCTTCTTCCAATAGAACCTTTTTCATCATATTGACAAACAAAAAAGGGTTTTAACATTTGATAAACCTCTTTTGCTTTTTTAACAATCTGTGGATTATTCTTTACTAAAGGCAAAACTGCCACTTTTACTGGAGCAATTCTTTTATCTAATTTTAACAAAATTTCTACCTCTTTTGTTGGCTTTGTTGTTTTTGTCCTTCCTCCCAAAATTTCTTCATATCCTTCGCACAAAAAGGCAAAAAATATTCTCTCTACTCCCACGGAGGTTTCAATTATAAAAGGAAAATATTTTTCTTTTGTTTTTTCGTCAAAATATTTTAGGTCTTTGTGAGAATGTTTTGAATGATTAGACAGATCCCAATCTCCTCTATTGTGAACTCCTTCAATCTCTCGCCAACCAAAAGGAAATTTATATTCAATATCTACCTGTCTTATCGCATAATGAGCCCTCTCTGATTTGGGAACTTCTCTTTTTCTTAAATTTTCCTTTTTAATTCCTAAATTATAATACCAATTTATTCTTTCTTTCAACCACCAATCAAACCATTTTTCTGCTTCTTTAGGATGACAAAACCATTGAAGTTCCATTTGTTCAAATTCCCTTATCCTATATAAAAAATCTCTAGGAGTAATTTCATTTCTAAAAGCTTTTCCAATTTGAGCAACTCCAAAAGGAATTTTTAACCTCATTGAATTTAAAATATTTAAAAAATTAACATAAATTCCTTGACAAGTTTCTGCCCTTAAATAAACAGTAGTGGTTTTATCTTCTACTGGACCTACAAATGTTTTCATCATCAAATTGAATTTGCGAGGTTTTGTCAATTCTCCTCCACATTCTGGACATTTTGAAGTTTTAGAACCTGAAAGAAAAATTTCATCAGAACGAAATCTTTTATGACACGATTTACACTCAACTAATTCGTCAGCAAATCCAGCACTTAAATGACCAGAAGCTTCCCAAACTTTAGGAGACATCAAAATTGCTGAATCTAATCCTACTATATTTTGATGTTTTTTTGTCATTTCATCCCACCAGAGTTTTTTAATATTGTTTTTCATTTCCACTCCCAAAGGCCCAAAATCATAAGAAGATTTCAAACCTCCATAAATTTCTGAAGATTGAAAAACAAATCCTCTTTTTTTACAAAGATTAACGATTTTTTCCATTAAATTATCCATAAAATTTATTTTTATTCTAAAATTGCTTTGATTCTCCTTCTTCCAGCTCCGATACCTTCTTCTTTAATAATTTTAAATTTTCCCAATTCTGAAGTTCTCTTTACATGAGGGCCAGCACAAATTTCTTTAGAAAAATCTCCAATTGAATAGACAGTTACTCTTTCAGGATATTTCTCTTTAAAAAAAGCTAAAGCCCCAGATTCTAAAGCCTCTTTTAAACTCATTTTTTCTTTTTTAACTTCAATATCTTCCTTTATTTTTTCATTTACTAATTTTTCTATTTTTTCAATCTCTTTTGGGGTTAACTTTTTAGGGTGAGAAAAATCAAATCTTAGCCTTTCTGGTGTAATATCAGAACCCAATTGTCTCACATGAGGTCCTAAAATTTTTCTTAAAGCACTATGAAGCAAATGGGTAGCAGTATGCAGTTTTATAGCTCTATAATCTTTTTCTTTTCCTATCCCTCCAAATTTTTTTTCAGCTCCTGCTCTTGAAATTTCTTGATGATGTTTAAATTCTTTTTGAAAACCCTCTCTATCTACCTTTAAACCTTCTTCTTTAGCTAATTCTTCGGTTAATTCTAAAGGAAATCCATAACTTTGATACAAATTGAAAGCTAATTTTCCAGAAAGGACTTTCTCTTTTTTTGATTTTAATTTTAAAAAGTAAGATTTCAACTCTCTTAATCCTCTTTCTAAAGTTTTTTCAAAAACCTTTTTTTCTTTAAAAATCACTTCTAAAATCTCTTTTTCTTTTAATTTCAATTCTGGATAAACTTTTTTGTAAATTTCAATTACTTTTTGAGGTAAAGAGAAAAAAATTTCTTCAGAAAGATTGATTAATTTTCCATATCTTATCGCTCTCCTCAAAACTCTTCTCAAAATATATCCTCTTTCTACATTAGAAGGCAAAATCCCTTCTGAAATTAAAAAAACCGCTCCTTTAATATGATCAGCAATTATTCTTTTGGCTTTAATATCTTTTGTAGGAATTTCCTTTATTAAAGGCAAAAAAAGATCTGTCTCAAAAATAGAAAGGACATTTTGAGACACTTTTGCCAATCTCTCAAGTCCCATTCCGGTATCTATTCCTAAAACAGAAAGTTCTTTTAATGATTTATCTTCTTTACAATAATATTGATTAAAGACCAAATTCCAAATTTCTAATCCTTGAGAGTAAATTTCTGTAGTAGGCCCACAAGGTCCTTCCTTTCCAGTAGGACCCCAAAAATTTTCTTCTCTCTGACAAAACTTCAAATTTCCTTTTTGAGGAGAAAATCCCAATTGAGCCCAAATTTCAGCTGTCTCTTTATCTCTAGGAATTTCTTTGTCTCCTCCAAAAACGGTAACATAATCAATTTTTACTCCAATTGAATCTAAAAATTCCTTTGCAAAAATTATAGCCTCTCTTTTGCCATAACCTCCAAAACTAAAATTTCCCAACATTTCAAAAAATGTTAAATGTCTTTCATCTCCTACACAATCAATATCTGTGGTCCGAAAGCATTTTTGACAAGAGCAAACATTTTTACCAAAAGGAGAAGGTTCTCCCAAATAGTAATTTTTAAATTGTTGCATTCCCGCACTTGTAAATAAAACCGAATTGTCTTTTGGTAAAAGTGAACTTGAGGGCACAATTTTGTGCCCCTTTTTTTCAAAAAATTCCAAAAATTCCTCTCTCAATTGAGTTGATTTCATAAATTTTAGGTGTATCTATCCGCAACAATAGATGCAGCAAATGCTTCAGGTTTAATTTTTGCTTCAAATCCATTTCCTCTAATCAATCCAATTACCTCTTTTATCATATCTTTGGTAATTCCATTTCCTCCAACATCAGCGTGAATATATTGAAACTGCCAATTTTTTGTTAAAATTCTTTTTTGAAGTTCTTCTTTTAAAGAAAGTGCTAATTGGCAAGACAAAAGGACTTCTTCTAAAATTCTCTCTTTCCAACTATAAAATTTTCTCTTTTTATATTTTACTTTTTTTAAAAAAAACCTTCCTCCTTCCTTTTTCCTTAAAATTACTATTGCAATAGGAAATTGGGGTTCTTTGCCTGACGAAGAATCACATCCTACAGTAATTTCATAGAATTTGTCTGGTTTTTGAAAAATATAATTTGAAATTTCCTCAATTACTTGAGAGAAATTTAAGTTTCCTTTTGTTGGATTATAAAAATCTTTATTAAAAAGCTCTTCCATAATTTAAATTATATTTTAAAAGTGGGAAAAAATCAACTACAAAAGGAAAAATTTAATTAAAAATACCACTCCTAAAAACAAAAGGGTGCCAAAAAAAGTAAGTTTTGCTGTAAAATGGGTGTCAAACTTGAAATTGATTGACAAAAGAGTATTAGCTAAAGCTGGAGGAGTAAAAGTTAAAAAAAGAAAAATCAGTTTGTAGGTGTGAGGCAAATCAAAAAACAACAATAAAAAACAACCAATAGATGGTAAAAGAAAAAATTTAAAAAACATTCCCCAAAGATAGATTTTATTAAATTTTTGAAATTTTAAAGAAATACCCACTAAAAAGACAGCCAAATAAATAGCAGTTTTTGAAAGGGTTTTTATAGTTTGAGGAAAAGAAATGGACAAATGAGAAAGAAAAAAAGCAATAATGAAACCATAAAGTAAAGGAAAAGAAAGAGTCTTTTTGAGGGCATAATTTTTTCTTTTAAGATAGAGATTAGACAAATAAATTCCCAAAGAATAATGGATTGTTCCATTAATGAGAGAGCCTAGAGCAGAAAGTGTGGCACCTAAATTACCAAAAAATAAAAAAGAAATAGGAATTCCCAAATAAGCAAAATTTCCATAAGTTGAACAAAGAAAAAGAGCGGATTTTTTTGGAGGTTCAATCTTCATTTTTTTAACCAAATGATAAACCAAAAAACTACTTAAAATTACAAAAAACCCTACACAAAGAGCAAATTCTTTAAAAAATTGATACTTTCTTTCTGTCAAAGAGACCAAAATTAAAAAAGGGAGACCAAAATAAATTAAGTAGTCATTAATGTACCTTTTTAAAATTTCTTTTTTTGACCAAAAACTAAAAAGAAAGCCTATTAAAAAAGAAACAAAGATTTCTATTTCCATAAAAAAGTTTATTTAAAAAATACTAAAATCTCACTTTTTTGGCAATTTTTAAGGAATTGTTGAAATGACTTAAAAGACCTTGCAAAAAACTTGACAAAAGATTGAAAGGGAGGTAAAATTTAGAAAATATGAACAAAACTCAAATAAAAGAAATTTTTAAAATTTTAATGTGCCCCCTCTCTTTAGTTGTTTTGTTAGTTATTATTTTTTAAGGAGGGGGCGAAAGGTTTTTATTTATAAATTAAAGCCCCCTCCAAAAATAGAGGGGGTTTAAACTTTATATATATTTATATATATTTATGGAAAAATTCCCTTTTAAATTTGCTTTTTTTCAAAATAAATTTGTAGAGACGAAGACCGCTAAAATTTCTATAATGACCAATGCTTTACAATATGGAACTGCTGTTTTTGGAGGAATTAGAGGATATTACAATAAAAAGAAAGGAGCTATTTTTCTTTTTAGAATTGAAGATCATTATAAAAGACTTTTAAATTCTTTAAAAATTTTGGGTGTCTCTTTAAATTATTCTTTAGAAAAACTAAAAGAAATTACCATAGAGTTAGTAAAAAGAAACAAACCAAAAACAGATATTTATTTAAGACCTTTCGCTTATGCAGGAAGTTTACAGCTCTCTCCAAATTTAGCTAGAGATAAAATTTTTGATTTTTTCATTTATATGATTCCTTTGGCAGAATATCTTTCAGTAGATAAAGGATTAAGAGTGATGGTTTCTTCTTGGCTGAGAATCCCAGATACTGCTATTCCTGCCAGAGGAAAAATTGCGGGAGCTTACATTAATTCTGCCTTGGCAAAAAAAGAAGCTACAGATAGAGGTTTTGATGAAGCCATCTTTTTGACTCAAGATGGTCATGTCTGTGAAGGTTCAGGTGAAAATCTTTTTATTGTCAGAGACAATACCTTAATTACTCCTCCAGCTTCTGAAGAAATTTTAGAGGGAATTACCAGAAATACGGTAATTAATTTAGCTAAAGATTTAAAATTAAAAGTAGTTGAAAGAAAAATTGACAAAAGTGAGCTTTATTTGGCACAAGAAGCTTTCTTTACTGGAACTGCAGTCCAAATTGCTTGGATTAAAGAAATTGATGGAAGAATAATTGGAAATGGAAAAAGAGGAAAAATTACCCAAAAATTACAAGAATTATTTTTTGAAATAGTCAGAGGAAATAATAAAAAATATAGTCCAAAATGGTGCACAAAAGTAAAAATTTAATTTCAGGAGGAGAAGCAATAATTAGGTCTTTAATTGATCTGGGGGTAAAAGTAATTTTTGGAATTCCAGGAGGAGCTCTTTTGCCAACTTATGATGTTTTGTATTCCTTTGAAAAAAAGAAAAAAATAAAACATATTTTGTGCAGGCACGAACAAGGAGCAGCTCATGCAGCTGAAGGTTATGCCAGAGCCTCAAGAGAAGTTGGTGTTTGTATGGCTACCTCAGGACCAGGAGCTACTAATTTAGTCACTGGCATTTGTAATGCCTATATGGATTCTGTCCCCATTGTTTGTTTAACTGGACAAGTACCCACTCCAGTTATTGGTACCGATGCCTTCCAAGAAGCAGATATTATTGGAATTACAGCTCCCATTACCAAATGGAACTATCAGATAACAAGCGCCAAAGAAATTCCAGAAATTTTAGCTAAGGCTTTTTATATTGCAAAAACAGGAAGACCAGGACCTGTCTTAATTGATTTACCTAAAAATGTCCAAATAGAAAAAATGGAATATTATCCCCCTCCAAAGAAGGTTTTTATTGATAGTTATCAGCCCACATTAAAGCCCCATATTAAACAGATAAAATTGGCAGCAAAATTGCTAAATGAAGCCAAAAAACCTTATGTTTTAGTAGGACACGGAGTATTAATATCTAAGGCTGAAAAAGAGTTAAAAAGATTTATTGAAAAAGGAAACTATCCTACAGCAGTTACCCTTCATGGAGTCTCAACTCTTCCTTATGATCATCCTTTATTTGTTGGTTTTGTAGGAATGCATGGAAATTACGGAGCTAATGTATTAACCAATGAAGCTGATGTTATTTTAGCTATTGGAATGAGGTTTGACGACAGAGTAACCGGAAAACTAAGTGAATATGCCAAAAATGCAAAAATAATTCATATTGATATTGATCCTGCGGAACTTAACAAAAATGTAAAAGCAGAAGTTCCCATTGTCGCTGATGCAAAAGAAGCCTTAAAAGAATTAATTAAACATATCAAAAAAAGAGATCATTCAGATTGGCTAAAGGAATTTAGAAAGTATGACAAGATAGAAAAAGAAAAAGTAATAAAGAAAGCCCTAACTTGTAAAGGTGAAATTATTAAAATGGCTTATGTAGTAGATTTGCTTTCCAAAAAGACAAAAGGAGAAGCTATTGTTGTCGCTGATGTAGGTCAAAATCAAATGCTTCCTCCCAGATATTACAAATTCAAAATTCCAAATTCTCATATTACTGCGGGAGGATTGGGTCCTATGGGATTTGGATTGCCAGCTTCTATCGGTGCAAAAGTAGCTTTTCCTCAAAGAGAGGTTGTTGCTATTTTGGGAGATGGTGGTTTCCAAATGACAATTCAAGAATTGGGAACTATTTCTCATTATCAAATTCCAGTGAAAATTATTGTTTTAAACAATTCTTATTTGGGAATGGTGAGACAATGGCAAGAATTGTTTTATCAAAAAAGGTATTCCCAAACATTTTTGAAAAATCCTGATTTTATTCAGATTTCCAAAGGCTATGGAATTGAAGCTGAAAGAGTTATTAAAAAATCTGATTTATCAAAAGCTTTAGATAGATTGATTTTTTCTAAAAAACCTTATTTGTTAGATGTGATTGTAGAAAAAGAAGACAAAATTTTCCCCATGGTGCCTGCAGGAGCTTCTTTAAAAGAAATTATTTTAGAGTAAAACTATGCCAATAACTTTTATTATTTTCAGTAAAAATAAACCAGGAGTTTTATATAAAATTGCAGATTTATTTTTAAGAAGAAAAATAAATATTGAAAGTTTGACTGTAGCTGAAACTCAAATTCCAGGAATTTCTCGTTTTACCATTACTACTGAAATTGATTGGGAAACCGCAGAAAAAGTAGAAAAGCAAATTTACAGAATTATTGAAGTGATAAAGGTTTCTAAAGCCAAAGATGATGATTTAATTTTTAAAGAAGTAGCCTTAATTAAGGTTTTTGCCAAAAATCCTCAAAAAAGAAGAGAAATTGAAGATATTTCTCATCTTTTTGAAGCTAAAATTGATTATGTAGGAGAGGATTTTTTGGTAATTGAAAAAACAGGAAGCGAAAAAGAAATTCAGTCTTTAATTTCTCTTTTGAAACCTTTTGGAATTAAAGACTTTGTAAGATCAGGAAGAATAGCTCTTTTGAAAAAAGAAGAAAAAGAAAAAGGAAAATTTTCAGAGATGATAAAAAGAAAAAGTGAAATTGTAGAAAATATTGAAGTTTCAGCTATCAAGCAATTTGAAATTTTAATCTCAAAAGAGAAAAATTCTATTTCTTTAGCTCAAGGCATTCCTTCTTTTGAAACTCCACCTTTTATTAGAGAAAAAGCAAAAGAAGCCATAGATAAAAGCAAGGTTTCAAAATATACAAAAGGTTGGGGAATTCAAGAATTAAGAGAGGTTTTGGCAGAAAAGGTAAAGAGAGAAAATAAAATTCCAGCTGAGCCTGAAAATATTATCGTTACCCATGGAGCAATTGAAGCTTTAATTGCTACTTTTTTAGCTCTCTGTGATCCAAAAGATGAAATTTTGGTTCTGTCTCCAGATTATGCCTCTCATATTACACAAATTAAAATTGCTAGACACGGAGCCAAACCTATTTTTGTTCCTTTAGAAGAAACAAAAGAAGGATGGAAACTTAATCCTGAAAAATTAGAGTCTGCTATAAGTCCAAAAACAAAAGCTATTTTAATTTGCAATCCCTCAAATCCTTTAGGAAAGGTTTATTCAATGGAAGAGCTAAAACAAATAGCAAAAATTGCTTTAAAATACAACCTCTTTGTGATAACAGATGAGGTTTATGAATACTTTCTCTTTGATGGAAAAGAACACATTAGTATTGGCTCTTTTCCTGAAATAGCAGATAGGACAATATCTGTATTTAGCTTTTCAAAAAGCTATTCAATGACAGGTTGGCGAATAGGTTATTTGGTAGCAGAAAAAAAATTGGCTCAAGAAATTTTCAAAATTCATGATTCTTTAATCACCTGTCCAACTGCGGTCTCTCAATATGCAGCTTTAGCTGCTGTCAAACAAGAAAAAGAAGGAAAAAAATGGATTGAAAAATTTAAAAAAGAATATGAAAAAAGAAGAAAAATAGGAATGGAAATTTTAAGTCAAACCGAAAAATTGAGTGTAGTAAAACCTGAGGGGGCTTATTATTTCTTTCCTAAATTAAACATAGATATGGACGATTATCAATTTTCCTTAAAGCTTTTAAAAGAAGCAAAATTAGGAGTAGTTCCAGGTTCAGCCTTTGGGCCTGGAGGAGAAAACCATATTAGAATTTCTTTTGGATTAGAAGAAAAAAAATTAAGGGAAGGTCTTGAAAGATTGATAAATTATCTAAAAAAGTTTTAAAAATCCATGCCAGAGAGAATTTATATTTTTGATACTACCTTAAGAGATGGAGAACAAGTCCCAGGATGTCAATTAAATACGATTGAGAAAATAGAAATTGCCAAAGCCTTAGAGGAATTAGGAGTGGATGTGATTGAGGCAGGATTTCCTATTTCTTCACCTGGAGATTTTCAATCTGTTCAGGAAATCTCAAAAGCAGTAAAAAAACCTGTAATTTGTGCTTTGACCCGGGCGATAAAAAAAGATATTGATGTAGCGGTAGAATCTTTAAAATTTGCCAAAAGAAAGAGAATTCATACTGGAATTGGGGCTTCAGATATTCATATTAAATATAAGTTTAATT
>CAZKFX010000022.1:0-13814 GCA_964552375.1 uncultured Candidatus Saccharibacteria bacterium | reverse complement strand
GAAATAATTTTACTAATTGAAAAAAATTTAGGATTATAAAAGTTCAGGAGTCTGAAAATGTAATAAAAATATTTTCATATTCTTAAGAATGTGAGAATATTATATGTTATTTTGTAGAGAGGTGGTGAGAATTTGAAGAATTGATTAAGAATAATAAGATTTTTTTATAAGAATAAAATTTAAGAATAAAAAGATTTCTAAAAAATTAACTAAGAGTAAAAAAGAAAAGATAGTTAAAAAAATTTTTGAAGTTTTTGTTAGAGAAAGGTTAAAATCAGCTTTTCTTTTCCAAAAATTTTATTAAATGATAAATGGTTTCGTTAATTGGCACTTCAATTTTGTGTTTTTTTGCCAACTCAATTATTTTTCCGTTTAAAAAGTCAATTTCGGTTTTTCTTTTTTTTAAAATATCCTGGCACATTGAAGAAAAATTGGTATAGCTTTTTAATTTTTTTTCTACTCTCTCAATAAAATTTTTTTCAAATTTTATACCTTCTTTTTCTGCTACCTTTACCCCCTCTCTTAAAATTCCTATCCTTACTTTTTTTAACTCTTTTTTGGCAATTTCGTGATTTCTTACTTGAAATAAAGCAGTTAGGGGACCAATTAAGGAATTAACAATCAATTTTCTCCAAATTTCTTTTTTTAGATTTTTAGTTAAAATCACTTTTAAATTTGCCTCTTTAAAGAGTATTGAAATTTTCTTTGCTGTTTTTGTGTTAGGTAAAATAGTTTTTTTATCAATCCAACATTTAATTTCTCCAGGTTTTAAAAATTCACAAGCTATATAAGTAATTGCCCTGATAATTTCACATTTTTTTGTTAAAATTTTCTCTATTATTTTTTCTTGACTCAAGCCATTTTGCAAAACCAAAATTTTTGTATCATTTTTCACTAAATTTTTTATTTTTTCTATAGCCTTTTTTACTTGATGGGCTTTGGTAGTTAACAAAATTAGGCAATTTTCTGGAATTTCTTTAATTTCTGTGTTTCCTTTCAAATAAAATTTTTTGTTTATGCTTCCTTTTACTTTCAATCCCTGAGAATTAATTTTTAAAATGTGTTCTCTTTCTCCGATTAATTCTACTTTGTTTTTTTGAGACAAAAGAGCTCCAAACAAACTTCCAATAGCTCCAGCTCCCAAAATATAAATTTTGCTAAATCTCATTGATTTAATTTAATGAAAAGTATGTTCAGGAGAAGGAAAAATTCCTGTTTTCACCTCTTTTTTAAATTTTTTTACAGCTCTTTTAATGCTTTTTGCTAAGTTTAAATATTTTTTTACAAATTTTGGTTTAAATTTTTCATCCATACCCAACAAATCATTTATTACTAAAACCTGACCATCACAATATCTGCCAGCTCCAATTCCAATTGTGGGAATGTTAATACTTTCTGTAATTTTTTTGGCTAAAGCTTCTGGAACACATTCTAAAACCACTGAAAAGACTCCTAATTTTTCCAATTCTTTTGCGTCTTTTAAAATTTTCTCTGCTTCTTTTTTTTCTTTCCCTCTCACTTTATATTTTTTTGCGGTTTGAGGCAAAAGACCTAAATGTCCCATTACTGGAATTTTATTTTTAATTAAGGTTTTTATTACCTGAGGATGGTTGCCTTCAATTTTTACTCCTTTAGCTCCTGCTTTTTGAAATTTTTTTGCATTCTTTAAGGCAATTTCAGGGGTAGTGTAGCTATTTATTGGCATATCTCCAATGACAGGAGTATTTTTAGCCCCTCTGACTACCGCCTTTGTATGATAAATCATATCTCGCATTTTTACACTTTTTGTGTCGGGAAGTCCTTGAAATACCATTCCTAAACTATCTCCAACCAAAATTAAATCAATTCCCACTTCATCTAATAACTTTGCCATTTGAAAATCATAACAAGTGAGCATTACAATTTTTTCCTTTCCTTTTTTCTCTTTTATTCTTTCTTGCCACTCCATTATCTTAATTGTAAAAACAAATTAGCTATAGGTCAAATTGAAATTGTTTATTAGGATTTTAAATTTTTTAAGAAAGGGGTTTTGTCTTTTTGTAAATTTTTTTAAAATTGACCTTGTATTCTTTAGTAAGATTTTGAAATGCTTGAATGTTTCTAATCATAAGCATGAGCTCTAAGGGGAGGTGGTAATTTTTTTCACTAAAGGTTTCTAAAGTGCTTCTTAAAATCGAAAAAGGATCTCCTAAAGAAGTAATTGCTTTGAAAAGAAGTTTTCTTTTTATTGCTTTTTGCTCGCTTTTTTGCCAAATTTTATTTACTTCAAAAAGATAATCCAAAAGCCCTCTAAAGAAAGAAATATTTTTACCATAAATGAATTTTTCAATTACTGAAAGCAATTTTTTATCCAGCTTTAGATAAAGATTGCGGTCTAATACTGCCATAGGAAGTTTTTTGTTTTTCATATCTACCATAAAGTTTCCGATATGAGGGTCAGAATGACACAACGCATATTCTTTTTCTCCTTCTTTTATTAAAGTTTTTAATTGAGAACTATAAAATTCAGCCAATCTTTTAACCAATTCTTGTTTTGTTTTTGAAGGAACTTTTGGGTCTTTAAGGATTTGGTTGAGGGTTTTTCCTTTAGCAAATTCTTCAACTTTGAGATTACCGCTGGTATATTTTCTTTCTGGGACAAAAAATCTCTCTTCTCCGACTTTCTGATTATACTTTTTTACTATTTCTTTAAATTTATCATCATCTTCTTCAAAAGTGGGATCATTTATTTCATTTAAAGACCAGCTTCTTACAATATCAAGAAGGACTATTCCTTTGTTAGTTAACCTTTGCATTTCTTTGTGTTTTTTTTCTACACTTTCAAAAATTTTTCTTCCTAATTCTCCCATTTCCTTAATGAAAAAATCTGCATTTGGATTGAGAACTTTTACTGCTACCTCTTCTTTTTTACCTTCTTTTTCAATTTCTGCTCTAAAGGTAGTAAAAATACTTCCTCCTCCTATTTTTTCTTTTAATCTAAATCTTTTTATTAATTCCCTCATTTGTTCATTTTGTTGGGAAAATCTTAAAAGGTTCTCCCAGACGAACATTTTTTGAAGTCCAGGATTTTGGTCAAAAACCTCTGAAAGTCTCCTTTCTAAAGCTGGATTTTTAAAATCATAAAGCTGAGTGACAAGTTGTAATGTTTTTACAGGCAAGGCTCCTGCTGATTGAGCAGCTCTTATTAAGGCTTCAATTCCTGGTTCAATTTCTGTTTCTATCTCTTCCTCTTTTTCTTTTTTTTCTGGTGGTTCATCTAATAACTCGTGAAGCCTTTGAGTTAATTTTTCAAATTGGGAATTTGTTTTTTGAGCCAATTTATAAAAAGGAGTATAAGGGTAATTTTTATATACATTTTCAAAGCCAGTCAATTCTCTGGTTGTTTTTTCTATAGCTTCAATCATTCCCGGAATTTCTTTTACTGGTACTACTTTTTCAAATAGAGGTGGCTTTAAAACCCAAGTTTTTCCCACTTTTTCTTTGTCAATTTCTTGAATATCAAGACTTCTAAAAAGAAGATTTCCTATGAGTTCAGAAATGGGAAGAGCGATAAGGTCGCCTTTGCCTTCTCTACAGGTGGTCTCTATTAGGGTTTTACAAAACTCATCTTTTATTTCTAATGCGTCAATTATTAATTTTCCCAAAATTTCTCTATTTTCAGGACAAGAGAGAGCTCCTTTTGATTCTAATAAAAGTTTTTGGACAATAATTCTTCTTTGAGAAGGAGAAAGAGATTTGAGTATCTCAAAAGAGTCTTTTATTGAGTAAAAAAACTGTTTTGTTAAAGGAGATAATGCTACTCTTTTTGTCTGGGGATCCCACTGGAAAATTTTTATTGTAGGTGGTGATCCGTTTTTAAAATAGAGTTTAAACCATGCTTCAGCAAATTCAGTGGAGGTTTCTTTTGAAGTTTTTTTGTCCCCTTTTGCGGTCTCAAAAATTTTTTGAAACTTTTTACCAAAAATTTCACTTAAAATAAATTCACCTAAAGCAAAAAAGCTTAATTTTTCAGGTTGATTAAGATATTCTTGTAATCTCTTCCATAATTTTTCTCTAAATTCTTTATAGGTTTCTATGGTCTCAATTTGTTCTGCTAAAGAGAGAGCAGATTCTAAATCAAAGTGATAAGAAGTTAAAAATTCAAGTTTTTCTTTAAAAGGGAGTTCTTTTGAATTAATAATCTTTTTGCTAATTTGATTTAAGAAAAAGTTCTTTTCTGGACCTTGAGGATAAGTCAGTTGGAGACATTGGTATAAATCTTTTAAATCTTGGAAAGAAACCCTTTCCACTAATTCTAAAAGTTTTTCTCTATATCCCCTTCCTAAAATTAAAGAGTCTATACTGGTATCAAAAATAGGGATTTTCGGGCCACTAAAAATATATGTAGTATATTTAAAGAGTCGTCTGTCTTCTTGAAGAGTTTTAATTAACTCCTTTAAAGAATTTATCCCTTTTGCTCCTTCGTGTTTTAAGGCTTGATTCAGAAGGGGAAATTTTGAGAATTTATCATACTGATTGATTTTTACTCCTAACTTATTAGTTAAAAAATATATTGCTATTTTTGGAGAAAGTTGAGAGATAAAATCTTTTTCAGCAATCTCGTTTAAAAAAGTATAAAATTGGTCACTATCCTCTATGAAAATTTTACGTGAAAGCTCAAGACCATAGTCCAAAAGACAAAGTTTAGCCAGATTTTTTTTGTCTTTAAAAAAATGGGAGCTTTTTCCGTCTTTTTTTATCAATTCTTTAATCTGCCAATCTACGGGATAAAATCTTTCTATTTCTGGAATAAGAGAGAATTCTTTTATAAAATTTCTCGCTATTTCTAATTTTACCTCCTCAGGTTGTTTTTCTAATACCTTGCTAAGTTGAGTTGTTTCTTTATTGATCTTGTCAAATAAAGAAAAAAGGTTTCTATCAAATTTTTTCTCTTTGGCTAAAGCTCTTATTTTTTCAAAAATAGGCTTTATTTTTTCTTGAAAAATCTCATTAGCATTTTCTTCTTTTTTTGGAAATAATACTTCTCTAATTAGTTCTTTTATTTTTTTCCTATTATCAAGAAGAATATACGTGTTTCCCTGTTGATCATAAAACCGATAAAAATAATCAGACATCCAATGGCGCTCTAACCCAAACCAAGCAGGTCCTATTTTAGATATCTGAGAGAGGAAGTCCTCAGAAAGGTTAGCCTCAAAAATCTCTCTTACTTTTTCCAAAAATCTTTTAATTTTTTCTTCTTTTTTAGAGGTAAACTTTTCAAACCTTTTATTTTTTTCAGATTGAAGACAGCTTTTCTCTAAATAGTTTCTAGTTAAATCAATTAAATGAGAAAAGTATATTAAAGTTTTTTGTTCTATTTTAGTTAATGTCTCTAAAATTTTTAAAAAACTCTTTTCATTAATCGGAATTCCTCTTGCATTAGGAGTTGCAGAAGGATTGAAAATATTATTTTCTAAGGCTTTAACAAATGACTCATAAAGATTATTAGAAGGCAATAATTTTCCATCAAATATTTTTTCGTTAGTCTCAATTAATAACTTTTTAATAGAGGGGTTAGCTAACATCTCAGTTAATTTTTCAATCTCTTTTGGCTCTTTAATCTCTGCAAACCTCCGTATTCTCTTGCCTTCTTCGTCTAATCCTAACTGAGAATGAGCCAAAAGCAACATCAAAGTTCTTTCTTTTTTACCTAATCCCTTTTTTTCTAAAATCTTTTTTATTTCTTGAGAAGCTTTTTGAAAAATCTCTTCTGTTTCTGGGAACACTTTCTTTTTTTCTTTTTCTATAGGAGTTAGCTCTCCTAATTTAAAAAAAGCGGTTGTTAAATCAAGAGGATGAAGTTTTTCCAAAATTAAAAGAAGAGACTCTCTGTCTTTTAATTCATAAGCCTTTTGGAATAACTCAAAGTTGGTAGGTTTTACTTCCCCTTCAAGTTCTTTTGGTTTTTCTTGAAATTCTTGACCACTGGTTTTATAATGAATTACTGAATGTTGAAGTAAAATCTCACTTGCCCTCAAAAGAGCCGATTGATGGACTACATCTCTTTCTTTTATTTTTTCAGCAAGTTTTCTTAATATCTCTCCTCCTGCTGTTGAGTTAAATCCAGCTTTATTTAATCTTTCTGCTATTTCCAAATCTGCTATTATTTCATCTGCCCATACCACACCAATATTTTGCCTTTCTCTCTGGAAAACTTCAAAAGTTTTCTCGTCTTTAATATGTTGAAGCTCATGGCTGATAATAGCTGCTACTTCATCTAAATTTTCAGCCATATTTAAAATTGCCTGGTTGAGAAAAATTCTCCCATCAGGAGTGACAAAAGCTGTAGGTTCCTCACCTTTTCTCAATACTACTACCTCAGTTTTAAAGTCCTCTCCTTCTTTTTTCAATCTCTCGCAAATTTCTTGCAAAAGTTTAACCTTAGGAGTTTCAATTTCAATATCTCTTGTTCGAGAAAGATAATTCAAAAAAGATTTTAGTTCTTTCTCTTCCTTTTCTGAAATTTCTTTTTTATCTAAAGGCTCAAGAGCAACTTCTGGAATATTATCTCTCTCCTCTTCTGCTCTTAATACCTCCTGAAAAAGAAGTCCTCTTTCTTTGTCTTTTTTCACTTCTATTTCACTTTTAGCTCTTTCAATTCTCCTTCTCACCATAAAAAGATATTACCCCCCTTTAAGGGGATTTTACCAAAAACAAAAAATAGGTAAAATAAGATATAAAATACTATGGCTCAAATCTATTGGCACAATTTAGATTTTAAAGAAGTAGTAAAGATATTAGGGAGTGATATTGAAAAAGGTTTGTCGCAAAAGGATGTTCAATTGCGCCAAAAAGAATTTGGTAAAAATATCCTTCCTCAAGAAAAACCATTATCGAGATTAAAAATATTTTTAGATCAATTCAAAAGTCCTTTAATTTATATTTTAATTGTTGCCTGGATAGTTACCCTAATTTTTAAAAACTACACTGATTCAATTGTAATTTTTGGAGCAATAATTTTAAACAGCATTGTTGGTTATTTACAAGAAAGCAAAGCCTCCAAAGCCTTAAGAGAACTCAAAAAGATAGTAAAATATAAAGCTCGAGTAATTAGAGATGGAAATATTAAACTTTTAGATTCTCAAGAATTAGTTCCTGGAGATATTTTTATTTTAAAACCAGGAGATAAAGTACCAGCTGATGGCAGAATAATTGAATGTCATAATTTAAAAGTAAATGAAATGGCTCTTACTGGAGAGTGGTTACCAGCTAAAAAACAGACTGATATTTTGCCAAAAGAAACTCCTTTAGCTGATAGAGATAACATGGTTTATATGGGAACAATTGTTGAAGACGGAAAAGGAAAGGCTGTAGTTACAGAGACTGGATTTTCTACTGAAATGGGGAAGATAGCTTTAATGATAAAAGAAACAGAAGAGGAAAAAACCCCCCTTCAAAAAAGACTATCTCATTTTGCCAAAATCGTTGCTATCATTATTTTAGTAATTTGTATTTTTATTTTTATTGAAGGCTTAATTTTGGGTAAAGATTTTGAAGAAATGTTCACTACCGCGGTAGCTCTGGCAGTAGCTGCAATTCCTGAAGGATTACCAGTAGCAATGACAGTGGTATTGGCTATAGGTATGCAGAGAATTTTGGAAAGGAAGGGTTTGGTAAGAAAGCTTTTGGCAGCAGAAACCCTTGGGAGCACTTCAATTATATGTACTGATAAAACAGCTACTTTGACTGAAGGAAAAATGAAAGTAGAGGAGATAATTGGAGATAAATCTTTAACATTAAAGGCAGCGGTTTTAACCTGTGAAGCCTTTATTGAAAATCCTCAAGATCCCAAAGAAAAATGGATTTTAAGGGGAAGACCAACAGATAGAGCTCTTTTGGAAGCCGGTATTGAAGCAGGAATTAATGGAAAAAAAGAATTTGAAAAAAAGAAAATAGCAGAAATTCCTTTCAACTCCATAAATAAATTTGCTTGTGCTTTATATGAAGAAGAAGGAAAAAAAATATTGTATGTATGCGGAGCGCCAGAGAGGATTTTAGAGCGTTCTAATTTAAATGAAAAAGAAAGAAAAAAATGGAAGAAAAAATTAGAAAAATTAACTGAAAAAGGTTTAAGGGTAGTAGCTTCAGCTTATAAAATTTTTCCATCCAAAAAATTATCAAAAAAAGATAGTTTGAGTGTTGATTTAATTAAAAATTTAAATTTCGCTGGATTTATTACTTTAAGAGATCCTGTCAGAAAAGGAGTAAAACAAGCAATTAAAATTTGCATGAGGGCAGGAATGAAACCAATTTTGGTTACTGGAGATCACAAATTAACTGCTAAGGCTATTGCCAAAGAAATTGGTCTTTTTGTTAAAGAAGAAAATATTCTTGAAGGAAAAGATCTTGATAAAATGTCAGATGAGGAACTCAAAAAAAGGATAGAAAATATAAAAATTTATGCTCGGA
The DNA here is from genome assembly GCA_964552375.1 of uncultured Candidatus Saccharibacteria bacterium. GTDB lineage: Bacteria > Patescibacteriota > Minisyncoccia > Minisyncoccales > CAZJYT01 > CAZJYT01. Next base: position 5,366 of record CAZKFX010000022.1, on the reverse strand, counting down.
CAGAACCTCGTCATAAACTTAGAATAATTCAAGCCTGGCAAGAAAAGGGAAAAGTAGTTGCTATGACAGGAGATGGAATTAATGATGCTCCAGCTCTTAAAAAAGCTGACATCGGAGTGGCAGTGGGTTCTGGAACTGATGTTGCAAAAGAAGTGGCAGACTTGATTTTATTACCAGATTCTTTTGATATTATTGTTGCTGCGATTGAAGAAGGAAGAGCAATTATTGATAATATCAGAAAGGTTATTACCTATTTAATGACAAGTTCATTTGCTGAGGTAATTTTAATTTCTGTTTCTTTGTTTTTAGGTTATCCTCTTCCAGTTTTGCCAGGGCAAATTTTATGGGTCAATTTAATTGAAGATGGACCTTTAGCTTTATCTTTAGCTTTTGAGAAAAAAGAAAAAGATATAATGCAGAGAAAACCAGAAAAGAAAGAATCTCCTCTTTTAACAAAAGAAATGAAAGTTATCATTTTTGGTGTTGGAATTGTGCTAAATCTTTTGCTTTTAGGGCTTTATTTTTGGCTTTTTAAATTTACAGATTATGATTTTTCACATATTAGGTCAATAATTTTTGTTGGGTTAGCTATTGATTCTCTCTTTTTTATTTTTTCTTTTAAAAGTTTGCATCACAATATTTGGCAAATTGATATTTTTTCAAATCGGTTCTTGATAATTTGTTGGATAATTGGATTTTTAATGCTAATTTCTGCTCTTTATTTGCCTCCTTTTCAAATTCTCTTGAAAACAACCTCTTTAAATTTTTTTGATTGGATTCTCCTTTTGGGGATAGGTTTAATTTCTGTACTTTCAATTGAAATTGTCAAGTGGTATTTTATTGTTAAAAGAAAAAATAAATAACACTTTTATGAATTTGCAATATTTCATTCAAAATTCAATCTCTTGGCTTTTGGACCACGGTATAAAAATAGTTATTATTTTAATTTTTGCCTTTTTTATTAATTGGTTTGTTCAGCTCTTTATTAGAAAGGCAATAGAAAAAATAGCAAAAGAAAAAGTAAAAAAAGGATTGAACAAAAGAGAAAGAACCTTAATTAGTCTTTTTAGGGGAACAAGTAAATTTATTATCGGAGTTAGTGCTATTTTAATGATTCTCCCCGAATTTGGAATAAACATCGGAATGCTTTTGGCAGGAGCAGGTTTGGTTGGATTGGCAATAGGAATGGCTTCCAAAGAAATAATTTCTGACTTTATTGCTGGTATTTTTATCCTTTTAGAAGATCAATATCAGGTAGGAGATAGAGTGAAAATTTGTGGTATTGAAGGACAAGTAAAAGAAATAACCTTAAGAAAAACAATTATTAAAGATGACAAAGGAATGCTTCACATTATTCCCAATGGACAAATAAAAATAGTAGCAAAGAAACAAAACCAGGAAGATAAACTTTCTTGAATAACTTTAACTACCTTGTAATGAAATTCTGATAGGACTTATTTTTGTGTTCCCATTTTGTTGTCCCGAGGAATATATTATATAAATTCTCTTATGGATATGGAACCAATAACCCAAATGCTAATATATCTCTTCATAGGCCTTTTTGCTGGTTTTATGAGTGGCATGTTTGGAATAGGTGGGGGCTCTATTAGAACACCCTTACTTTATCTTGCTGGTTTGCCTTTACTGAACGCCTTTGGAGTAAATTTAGTAGTCATACCATTTTCTTCTCTTGCTGGCGCCATAACCCATCGAAAGAATATAGACTGGAAAATTGCTCGATATGTAATGATTGGCGGAACAATGGGCACTTTAACAGGAGCATTTTTGACAGGAATTATACCAAATTTAGCTTTAGCGATTATTTTTGTTATTGTTTCTATTATAACGGTATTCGGGATTTATTTTGATAGAATTTTCCCGAAAATTGCTCAAAAAATTAATCCAAGTGCAAAAATTGTCATTTTAGGAACATTCTTTCTCAACTTTTTAACAATTCTACGTGGAGGTAGTGGAGGAAGTTTATTTTCTCCTTTTCTAAAAATGATAGGACTTAATATTCGAAAAGCAATTGCCACATCATTATTTGCGACCGTTTTCACAGCAATTGTGGGAGCGATTGTATTTTTGTCTCGCGGTAATGTACCATTTTTTCCTAGTGTAATGGTAATTTTGGGCTCAATAATTGGAGCCAGAATAGGGGGTTTAGTATCTTTAAAGACAAAGCCGTTGTGGTTAGAAATCGGACTTTCGTTATTCATTGTGATTCTTGCCATAATTGTGTTAGTTAAGGCGATATGATAGTTAGATATTCTACATTTTCGGCTTTTATTTCACTTATATTTTAGATGATCAATACGTTAAATTGACTTTTTGGAGCTAAGGAGTTAAAATTTATTTGTAAATGAAATTTATTTTTTATTATGACTCAATTTAAAATTGAAAAAATAAGAAAAAGAAATGGTGAAATTGTTGATTTTAACCAAGAAAAAATTACTAAAGCCATTTTTAAAGCAATTACTGCAGCTGGAGAGGGAGACGGTAAAAAAGCTAAAGAAATTTCAGATAAAGTAATAAAAATTCTCAATCGACGTTTTAAAAGAAATGAAATCCCTACTGTAGAACAAATACAAGATATTGTTGAGGAAGTTTTAATTTTAGAGGATTTAGTAAAGACCGCTAAAGCTTATATTTTATATCGAGAGCAACGAAGAAGGATAAGAGAGGCAGTGAGAGCTACCGAGGAAGCAGTTGAAAGGGTAGATCAATATTTAGATCAGTTAGATTGGGAAATAAAAGAAAATGCCAATATGGCTTTTTCTCTTCAAGGACTTAATCATTATGTGACCTCTCATGTTATTAGAAAATACTGGTTAAATAAAATTTATCCAAAAGAAATTAGAGAAGCTCATATCTCTGGAGATTTACATTTGGATAAATTGGATACTTTAGGAGTTTATTGTTCAGGATGGGATTTGTATGATCTTTTATTAAGAGGTTTTGGAGGAGTAAGTGGGAAACTTTCTTCAAAACCACCAAAACACTTTCATTCTGCTTTGGGGCAAGTTGTCAATTTTATTTTTACATTAGCTGGAGAAGTAGCAGGAGCTGTTTCTTTTTCCAATTTTGATACTCTTTTGTCTCCTTTTATTCGTTATGATAGATTAAGTTATATTGAAGTAAAACAAGCCCTGCAAGAATTTTTATTTAACATGGCAACGCCCACGAGAGTTGGCTTTCAGTCTCCTTTTTCAAATATTACTTTAGATTTAAAACCTTCACCCGTTTTTAAAAATCTTCCGGTAATTATTGGAGGAAAGCCACAAAAAGAAACTTATAAAGAATTTGAAGAAGAAATGAGAATTTTTAATAAAGCCCTTTATGAGGTGTGGTTAGAAGGAGATAAAGACGGAAGACCTTTTTCTTTTCCTATTCCTACCATTAATATTACTAAAGATTTCCCATGGGATGATCCTGCTTTTGATAATCTTTTTGAGGCCTCGGCAAAATATGGAATAAATTATTTTGCCAATTATGTCCATTCAGATTTGAGACCGGAGGATGTAAGATCAATGTGTTGCCGACTCCGGTTGGATTTAACTCAGCTTTATAACCGGGGAGGAGGAGGATTATTTGGTTCTGGAGCTTTAACCGGAAGCATTTCTGTAATTACGGTTAATTTACCCAGAATTGGTTATCTTTCAAAGACAAAAAAGGAATTTTTTCAAAGATTATCAAAAATAATGGATTTAGCAAAAGAGGTTTTGGAAATTAAAAGAAAAGTCATTGAAAATTTAATTGAAAAGGGGCTTTATCCTTTCTCTAAGGTTTATTTGGAACCTGTCAAGAAAATGAGAGGCAAATATTATGCCAATCATTTTTCTACCATTGGTTTGGTAGGAATGAATGAATGTCTTTTAAACTTTTTAGGAGAGAATATCGGAACAAAAAAAGGAATAAAATTTGCTATAGAGGTAATGGATTTTATGAGAGAAAGATTGGTAAAATACCAAAAAGAGACAGGACACATTTACAATCTTGAGGCCACTCCTGCTGAAAGCTGTAGTTTTAGGTTGGCCTTAAAAGATAAAGAAAGATATCCTAATATTATTACAGCTGGCACCGAAAAAGTTCCCTATTATACTAATTCTACTCAATTGCCAGTAAATTTTACTGATGATGTATTTTTGGCATTAAAATTACAAGAAGAATTGCAATGTAAATATACTGGAGGCACTGTCTTTCATATTTTTTTGGGAGAGAGAATGCCAGATATTATATCAGTTAAGAGATTAGTTAAAAAAATATTTGAAAATTTCAAACTTCCTTATATTACTTTAACTCCCACTTTTTCAATTTGTCCCATTCATGGTTATTTATCAGGAGAACACCAATTTTGTCCCAAATGCACCATAAAGCAACCTTGCGAAGTTTACACCAGAATTGTTGGATATTTAAGACCTACCTCTCAATTTAATGAAGGAAAACAGCAAGAGTTAAAAGAAAGAAAAATGTTTAAAATTGAGAATGTGATTTAAAAGAGTTTTAAAAGTTTTTGATCTTTGTTAAAATACAAATTTTTACTACTTAATCTGGTTAAGCAAATCTCTATTAAAAATAGAGTTTGATAATGTCTATACTGGTAAAATTATTGGTTTGACAAAATAAAATTGGTGTGGTAGAATTTGAATAGAAAAAATATAGACGGTTTTTTTGTTTACTTTTTATGTATGTAATTTACTTTTTAAAATGATGTGATGAATTGTGAGGAAACAGAAAGAGTTAAACAGAAAGAGTTAAATTAAAAGAGAAAAAAGGAAAAGGTCAAAATGATAAATAAAAAATATATTTATTATGAATAGAACACCTGAAGGATTTCCTATTCATAAAAGAGAAGAACAATCTCCTACCGAATCAAAAGAACCCCAACCAACACGATTAAATACTATTTTTAAAGAAAGGACAGAAAATATAGTTCAAGATGTGGTTCAAAGAGCTGGAGAGGATACAGAGGGAAAAACACCAGAGCAAATTAAAGAAGTTTATGATAAGCTTGTAGAAGAGGGTGAAGTTGATAATCTTATAAAAGAAGGGAAAATTTCTGAAGAAACTCAAAGAGAAGTTCAACTCTGCGAGGCTCTTTCAAAAATAAATATTGAAGACCTTCCTCCAGAAGTCAAAGAAGAAGCCCAAAGGGTGGTATTAAAGAGATTAAATTACGAGAAGAAAAGATTGGAGGGGATACTTTCTGAAGTATCAGAGGAAGAAGAAAGAAAACAACTAACAGGGAAAATAGCCAATATAGAAAATGAAATATACTCTTTAATGGAGCAAATTGAAGGAAAATCTCAGAAAAAGATAAAGAAAGAATTAGATGACGAAATCTCGAAACGCGTTGAAGATTTAAA
>CAZKFX010000021.1:0-14842 GCA_964552375.1 uncultured Candidatus Saccharibacteria bacterium | reverse complement strand
GAAAAAAGATCAATAATATCATTACTTTTAATTTTGTTAGGAATCACAGCTGTAGTATTCTTTGTAGGATTTTTTGTATATCCCTTCTTTGAAAGTATTATTACCTGTTATTTTTATTAAATTATTTTTATTAAAAATCGCCTGTATTTTGATTTATAAATAAAACTTTTTGTAAAATAAATCATAAGGAAAATTATTATGGGTTCAAAAATTAAAATCTTAATTGGGATTTTGGTTCTTGGAATTCTATTAATTGGAGCTTGGTGGGTTTGGAATTCAATTATTCCCAAAAAAGAACCATTCATACCACCTCATTGGAAAATTTGCAATTCAGATTCTGATTGTGTAGAAACTCAAGCAGGATGTTGTCGTTGCACTATGGGTGGAGTCCAGACTGCTATTAATAAAAAATATCTCAACAAATGGGAGGAAAAACTCAAAAAATTTTGCCAAGGTACAATTTGCCCCGCTGTTTTTAGATGTAAAAAAGGGAAAGTCATTTGCAAAAATCACAAATGTAAATTCGTTCCAAGAGAAAACAAAGTGATTCTCACTACAGATAAAACAGAGTATGAAAAAGATGAGGAAATCAAATTAACATTAATTAATGATTTTGATAAACCAATTTATTATCGCGATTGGAGTAAAAGTTGGAATGAATGTGGAGGAAGTTCTTTTAAATTAGGGAAAAAAGTAAAAGAGAATGAGTTTGATTTCTTTGGAATAGGAGGAATTGCCGAGTGTTTGAAACCAATTGTGAGTTTAAAACCCCATACCAAAATAACATATTCATTAGACCCCAAAGAATTAGAAGAGATACCTTCTCGCAGGCTGGAAAAAGGAACCTATAAATGGGAATTTACTTTTGGGTTTGAAAAAGATTTAAAAACAACTCAAAAGATTTATTCAAACGAGTTTACAATCAAAAATTGTAGTCTTTTAGCAGAACAAATTAGAGAAAAAATCTCAAAAGCCAATTATTGTGAAAAAGATGAAGATTGTATAATTGTAAGTTTTGGTTGCCCATTTGGTTGCTATAATCTCATAAATAAAAAAGAAGTAGAGGCTATTAGACTACTTGTCAAAAAATATGATGAATGCGGAGGTGGAACAAGATGTGTATATAGATGTCCTACTCCCCCAGAAAATGTGAGATGTGAAAATGGAGTTTGTGTTTCAAAACCTTCCAAGAAAAGTATTTGGACGGAAAGGATAAGAGAAAAATATTGTGGTAATTATTCTCATGTTCTTCAAGAAAAGATTTCTAAAATTAAACCAAAACCAAGAGGAGTGGTTTTTCATGAAATAACTATCGGAGAGATTTTGAGAATTACAAAAGAGAAATGTAATTACAGATTAAGTATCTCTCCCTTGGAAGAAATTTATGTGCCTTATATTGGAAAGCGAATAGAGTTATTTCACCCAAAACAATTATACTATATTGGAGATTGTAACGAAAGTCTAAATTTAAAAGAAGGTGATAAATTTATAGCATTCAGTATTAGGTATGAAATAAACGATACTTTCCACACTTGGGCGATTTGTATTAATAAAATAGAAAATTATGAAGAAGCAGTTAAATTGCCAGAAGAAAAGGAATTAATTAAATTTGAAATAACAAACTTACTAAATCAATCTATTTATGTTCCAAATTATGACAAGGGAATAAAAATCTATCAATTGAAAAATAACAAGTGGGAAGAATTACAAATAAGAGCATTTTGTGGACCTTTTTGTTCGTGTATTTGTGAGGGGTGTCCTCTTTGTTCTTTGCCACCTCCTAGCTGTATAGAAATAAAGCCAGGCAAAGTATTAAAGTGGAGTTGGGGTCAAAAAAAGATAGTAAATTCTCGTAAACTTTGCGGTATAACATTCAAAGAATGCTTAAAAGAAGAGTATGTAAAAAACGGACGCTATAAAGTTCAATTTTGTTATTCGTTGAGTTATACAGGTAATCTAACAAGAATGTGTATTCCCGACAAGGATAACATGAAATGTTTGGAGAAAGAATTTGACATTCCATTTAAGCAAGAGAAAGTAGTTTTAAAAGTTAATGAATAAAAATAAATGATTATGACTACCAAAATTAAAATTTTAATTGGGATTTTGGTTGTTGGGGTTGTTTTAATAGAGAATTAATTGCGGACTCTGCCATTCTTTGCGCGCTCCACTCTCTAACAGGGTTCACGCAGGAACAAGTTAGAACAAGTTATATGAATATGAAATTGTAGGCTCCAGAAATATTAAAAATAAAGTGTCTTTATATAAAATATGAGGAGGTAAAAATGGAGAGAAAAAAATTTGAGTATATTCTATTAGTAATATTTGGTGTATTAATCCCTTTTTTGGGAGTAATTTTGATACAGTTAGGGGCTGTTTGGTGGGGGACTTTATTTTTAAAGGGGTATGTTATAACTGCTGCTATAATTACAATATTGCTTGCAATTCCAATGTATAGAGTATATCTACAGACACATTTGAGATATTATCTAATCTTTCCAACAGCAATAATCTTTACTATGTTGGTGTTTATTCAAATTAATGTTAGCACATTAGTCAGCGAACCTATCAAAGGTTATTTATCATCTCTCTTACTTATTACCGCACCTTGTTCCTTGATATTTAATGGAGCAAGTTATTTTATAAGGCGTCGGGAAAGAGAAAAACTATCAAAGTTGTGGAAGATACGAAAAAAGCTTCCTTGGAAGGATCAACTGTTAGGAAAAGTCCCTAATGATTGGGATAAGTAATGTTTGATTTGCAAACTTACGATTTCACAACAGGATGATATGTGGCTCGCTAAACGCTTACCCAAATTTTACCTCACCGCGAGACTTCACGTATCTCCACCCCTTCAACGAAATACTCGCGAGTCGATTGGATATTGGTGGATATTGGATAGATATATAAATAGAATCTTGTTAAAATAAATAATTAAATTATGAGGAAAATTGATATGAACCTGAAAATTAAAACCTTAATTGGAATTTTGATTGCTGGAATTTTTTTGATTGGTGGCTGGTGGATTTGGAAAAACCAGCATATACCAACCCAGCCATCAAAAAGTATCACCCAATCAGAATTAAAAATATCTGTTGATGGAAAGCTTGAGACAATAACTGATATTTACTTACCCATAGACAAAATTGAAGCCGAAAAGATAGTTAAGAAGTTCTGTGAACCTAAAAATCCAAATTATGATTATGGATACAATGGAATAAAAAAAGTTAATAACGAGTGGAGAATTCCGATTTACAATCTCAATTGTCCCTGCTATGCGGTAGTAAACATAGAATCTGGAGAAACTAATTGTATGAAGGAAATTCCGTTTGAAACACAAGAAGTAACCATCGCCACTGACAAAACAGAATATAAACAGGGAGAGATTGTAAAAATTTATATAAAGAATAATTTAAATAATCCGATAGAGTATTATTTAGGAGATATAATGTGTAGTTTGCAGGTTTTTTCTAATGGAAATTGGAAGTATTTAAAATATTGTGAAAGAAAAGAAAAATCTAAATTAAAAGCAAATGATCAATTTAATTATACTTGGAAAGCTTTTGTGAACCCAGGAAAATATAGAATTGCTCTTTATTATAAGGAAGCAAAAATCCTCAATACAAAAATAAACACCAAAGAATGGGGGGAAGTATTTTGTGAGGATATTCCAAATGAATTAAAAGAATTATTGATAAATGGGAAATGGATAAAAAATGATGTAGAACCCTGTAAAATGTGTATGGCCTGTGGATGTAGCTGTACGACTGAAAATTTATGGTCTATCAATGGCGTTTTAATAGATGAAACCGAGATTTCCTGTGTGGGATTTATTTATAAAGTTAAATATAAGAATAACATATTTATTTGTTCCTCAAATAGATTTTTGTCTTATCCTCCAAATATCATCTACTCCAACGAGTTCACAATTAAAGAGAAAACTGAACTGCCTTCTGAATGGAAGACCTATAAAAATGAAGAATATGGGTTTGAAATAAAATATCCAAAAGAATCTCAGCCGTGTGATTGGAAAGATGAAACTACTGTTTTTTGTAAAAAGCTTTCTCTTTTATCTAAAGAGAAAGAAAAAGAATATTATGAAAAATATAAAGATAAGGTTTTGAGAGATATTTATGAAATCCGATATGGAATAGATATTTTAGAAAAAGCAGAGGATTTACCTTTAGATCATCTACAAGGAAGAAAAAAATTTAATGGTGTTGAATTTGATTTTTATGTGGATTGGGATGGAGGCCTGACATTTTGGGCACCTACATATTATTATGTTACTGAAGCAAAAAAACAGAATAAAAAAATTGTTATTTGGATACATAGTTTCTCTCGAGTTAAAGGCTATCAACCTCCTGAAAGAAAAGAGATGGAAGAAACCGAGCAAAAAATAATTAACCAGATGCTTTCTACTTTTAAGTTTTTTGAGTAAAAGCAAATCGGCAGTTCCTTTATACATTTTCCTAAATATCATTTATGATAAAACAATAAGATGTTTGGGAAAACAAGAAAGGAAATTGGAAATATACTTTGATTTTTTATATTCAATTTTTTTATAACAGAATAAAAGATGAATACAAAAATTAAAATTTCAATTGGTATTTTGGTTGTTGGAGTTTTTTTAATTACTGGATGGTTAATTTTAAATCAGATTAGCTGTAAAGATATTTGTTATGGAAATAAGATATCTTTCTGTAAACCTGTAGGATTTAAATGTATATGTGAGAATAAAAAGATTTGTTCAAAAAAATGTGGAGCAGAATGTGAAGCTCATAAGGATTGTCCAAAAGGATTTATATGTAATTTCGAAGATTGTAAATGTATTTCAGAAACTCAGTTAGAAAAAAATAAAAATACTACCAACTGGAGATCTTATTCTAATTCACATTATAGTATCGAACTAAAGTATCCTCCAGAGTGGCAATTAAAAGAAGAGGTAGGTTATGCACATAGATATGAAGGAAAAGATGGATTTTTTCAGATTTCAGCTGTTTCTGGGGAGAAATTATCAATTGATAAAGTCTGTGAAAATGAAGTTCATCATAAATTAAAGCCCTATGGTTCTGAACCTAAAATTGAAAAATTAAAAGTTGATAACCAGGACGCTTGTTTAATAATACCCTCGGATGACCAAGCAAAAGCAATGAAAAATCAATCTGCTTTAATTGTCCATTATCCTCAACCAATTCAAATTTCAGGAAAAACTTATAATTATTTTATCTTATGGGCAGACAAGAACCATATAAATGAAATTGCCAAAACACTTAAGTTTACAAGAGATGAAACTGCTAATTGGAAAATTTACAGAAATGAAGAGTATGGGTTTGAAATAAAGTATCCTCAAAATTGGAATGTTGTTGCCCCTTATTTTGGTGGAGTTAGTCTTTTTAGCATCGCTTTTTATCCTTCTGATAAAATGTATTCTGCGTATGGCATATTTTTTGACTTGACTCTCACTCCTAAAGAAGGTGATTTTCAGGAGATTCAAAAAGAATGGGAAACTAAGATGGAAAAAGAAAAAGAAAGGTTTTTACAATCTAACTTTGAAAAGAAAGTTATAGATGAGAATACAGTTCTATTTAAAATTTCAGGAACTATGAAAGGAGAAAAAAATATTGTTGCGGGAGGTTGTATTATTCATCAAACAGATAATTTCTATTATGTTTTTTCCTTTCATACTCTAGGCGGAAAAGAGACTGTAAAGATATTAGAGCAAATACTCTCTACTTTTAGATTTTTGAAGTGAAAATCGAATAAAAATACGGCTCGCTCCGTATTCAGATCCCTTCAAGACTTCGTTAATCCCAATATGTTATGGAAATTGCGGGTTCTTGAGAAATTTTATCAAGATGTTTATATTTACTATTTTACTATATTAAGAAGTAAGAATAAGAAATTGTTATGGATTTTTTAAAATTTACTAAAAGGATAGCTACAACTGGTATAATACTGTGGTTTTCAATTCTATGGCCAATACACCTACATTCAATAGCCATGCACGGTTTTCCGATTCCTAAATTAATGATACTTAGTATTTTTGTCTTTGGAACCCTCTGGAGTTTTGCAGCATTTCTAATGGAACAAAAGAGAAAATCTAAAAATCGCAAGTCCATGCACAACTTAAACAAAATAGAATCTTTGATATACAGCATACGAACAAACCATGATAGTTCATTTCCCATGCTGTTTTTTACAATAAGTGTGGTAGCATTTCTCTCACTTTTTACCAGAGAACCTGATGTTAGATTGGTGGTGCCTTTTACATTTGCTTTTATCTTTCTTTTTACTCTTTCCTTCATTGTGCTCGGATTTTCAAGAGAGTATTTTGAAAAAAGGAAACTTAAGAAAGGATATAAAATACCCTTATACACTTTACTTAGCAGTGTTCTAATTTTTATTGCAGTTTTGTGCCTTGTGCTATCTATCCTCGCTTTATGGCTCTGGTTGATACATTTTTTCGAAAACCGTAATAATGAAATAATAAGTGCTTTTGTTGCTTTGGCACCTATAGTTCTGTTTTGTTTTATAGGACTTTTTTACACCAATATTCTGATTGATATTGTAAAGATAAGATTTATGGATAGGATAACCTACCCAATCAGAAAATGGATATTAGATAATGTAAAATGTCCAAAATGCAAAGGAAATTTAAAAAAATGCAATTATGTTTTTTCAATGGTTTCAATGATGAGTTTCAAGGTATATTGTGAAAATTGCAAAGAGTATTGTATTATAGAAACCGGGATAATTGATAGAACTTTAAAGTTTAAGGTCTAATCCAAAAGGTGCCGCAACTCTCCTTCCTATCAGTTTGTTCAGCGTTTTGGAATAATTAATTATGATGGACTCTATTAGAAAAATTATGAACAAAAAATTAATTATTTTTTGATTTGTTGCGCTGCTATTGCTTAAATTATTGCTTAACCTGGTTAAGTAATATCCATAGACCTTTCATTATTTACTTACATTTTAGATGGTCAATTACTTTAATTTTGACAACTCTCATAATTTTAAGTTATAATCATTTAAGCTCTTTTGGCTATTTTTAATCTCAAAATTTAATTTCAAAAAAGCAATTTTTAGATAAATGGAAAAAATAAAAGAGAAATTGGAAGAATTTAGAGAAAAAAATGTAAGATTTATTAGACCTGTTTTTGTTGATATTTTGGGAAGAATGCTTGATTTTACAATTTCTATAGAGGAATTTGAAAATCTAATAAAGTATGGAAAAGGATTTGATGGTTCTTCGGTAGAAGGATTTGCAAGAATTGAAGAGAGTGATTTGAGGTTTATTCCTGAAATGGAAACCTTAGTAATTTTACCCTGGGAATATAAAGGAATTGAAAATTCTTGGAGAGAGGCAATAGTTTTTGGAAAAATAGTAGATTCAAAAGGAAGAGAATATGAAGGAGACACAAGAAGCTTTTTAAAAAATGTAATAGAAAAATACAAAGATATTGGAGTTTTAAAATGTGGAGCGGAAATGGAATTTTTTATTTTCCAAAATGATAAAACCCCTCTCCATACAGATAAAGGAGGATATTTTCGCTCTGGGTTATATGGCGAAATAAGAAAAGAGGTACAAATTGCCCTTTGTGAAATGGGAATAAAAACAGAATTTGACCATCACGAAGTTGCCCAAAGTCAGCATGAAATAGATTTAACCTACACCTCTGCCTTAAAAATGGCAGATAGCATTATTTTAACAAAATATGTAGTAAAAAGGATTGCCAGAAAATACGGAGTTTTTGCTTCTTTTATGCCAAAACCTATTTCTGGAATAAACGGAAACGGGATGCATTTACATTTATCTTTGTGGAAAAATGAAAAAAATCTCTTTTTTGATGAAAAAAATCAAGGATTAAGTGAAATGGCAAGATTTTACATTGGGGGCTTAATAAAATATGGAAAGGAAATTCAGGCAGGATTGAATCAATGGATAAATTCCTACAAAAGACTTTGTCCAGGTTATGAAGCACCAACCTATTTAGTTTGGGGAACAAAAAATAGATCAGCTTATATAAGAGTGCCAGAATATCAAAAAGGAAAAGAATCTGCTATTAGAATTGAGATAAGAAGCCCAGATCCTGCTTGTAATCCTTATTTGGCTATAAGTTTAATTCATATTGCTGGTATTCAAGGAATTAAAGAGAAATTGGAACCACCAAAACCAATTGAGTTTGATATTTTTCACTTATCAGAGGCTGAGAGAAAAAAATTAAAAATAGAAAATCTCTCTTTGTCTTTAGAAACTGCTCTTGAATTCTTTAAAAAAAGCGAATTAATAAGGAAAAATCTTCCTCATCATATTTATCAAAAATTTATAGAAAACAAAAAAATTGAATGTGATAATTTTAGAAAATCTGTTACAGATTACGAAATAAAAAATTATTTTGGTATATTGTAATTTTTTTTTGGAAAAAATTAAAAGCTTAATATGAAACATTTTAATTTTTCTAATAAAAACTTAATATGGAAATAGTAGTTTTGGTTTTGTTTTTGGTTTTACCTATAATTGTTTTTACTCCTCTCCTCTCGCGAAAGCTAAAACTTCCTGTAATTATAATTGAAATGATTATCGGAATCATATTAGGAAAATCTTTTTTAAATATTATTCCTTTTGAAAATTCCATTATAGAGTTTTTTTCTGCTTTTGGGCTTATTTATTTAATGTTTTTGGGAGGATTAAAAACAAATCTAAATTCAATAACTACTTCTCTTTCTATTTCCCTTCCTATAGTTTTGGCTTCTGTATTTTTCCCATTCTTTTTTGGTCTTTTTCTTTCTCTTTTTATTCCTATTCACCCTCTTTTAGCTGGAGTGATTTTTTCTACTACTTCTTTAGGTCTGATTTTACCATTAGTAAAAGAGGTAAACTACAAAAAAGAATTTTTCAATATAGTGCTCGTTAGTGTAATGTTAGTAGATATTATTAGTGTGTTTTTGTTGTCTTTTTCTTTAGCTTTTATTAAAAAATTAATTTCCTTTTCTTTTATTTATTCTCTAATCTTGATTGTTTCTCTATTTCTTTTGCCTCAATTAATTAGAAAAAATTATGTCCTTTCGGGAATAAGAAATTTGTTGACTAAAAAATCTTATTTTGAAACCGAAATAAGACTAGCTTTTGCCTTAATAGTAATTTTAAGTGTTATTTCAGAAAATTTGGGTTTTCATTCAATCTTGGGGGCTTTTATTGCAGGATTGATTATTGCTGAAATTACCCCCAAAATTTTTTTATTTGAAAAAAAATTAGAAAGTTTCGGATACGGATTTTTCATTCCTCTATTTTTCATTTTTGAAGGAGGAAAAATCAATCTTTGGGTTTTGATTTCAAAATTGGAAAATTTGAAAAATTTGATAGTTATTGTTTTTGGTGGTCTTTTTTCTAAATTTTTAGGAGTGGCTTTAGTTTCTAAAATAAAAGGGTTCAATTTGAAAGAGTCTTTGGCTTTGGGTTCTTTTCATATGAGTAGATTAAGCCTAATTGTAGGAATAACAAAAATAGCAAGAGAAATGAAATTAATTTCGGAAGCCCTCTCTTCATCATTTATGATTTTAGCTATTACTTCAGCTGTTTTTGGTCCTTTTTTAGGGAAGTTTTTTTTGAATATTAAAAAGTCTTAATAAAATAAAAAGGGTTCAAATGAAAATTGCTTTTTTTCAAAAATTAAGTCTAATTGAGTATCCTGGAAAACTCTGTGGGGTAATTTTTTTGGCAGGCTGTAATTTAAGGTGTCAGTTTTGTTATGTTCCTCATTTAGTTTTGCCAGAAAAAATAAAAGAAATAAAAGCTATTCCAGAGAAAGAAATTTTTTATTTTTTGAAAGAGAGAAAAGGATTTTTGGATGCGATTTCCATTACTGGTGGAGAACCAACCTTAAATCCAGAGCTTCCAGAATTTATTAAGAAAATTAAAGAAATGGGATATTTAATTGAAATTGAAACAAATGGCACTAATTTTGAGATGTTAAAAGATTTGGTTGATAAAAAATTAATAGACTATGTGGCGGTTGACATCAAGCACGATTTTAAATTTGAAAAATGGTATGAAATTACCGGAAGAGTTTTAACAAAAGAACTTTTTGAAAATATCAAAAAATCAATAAATTTTTTACTTAAAGGAAAGATAGATTATGAATTTAGGACAACCTTAATAAAAGAATTTCACAAAAAGGAAGATATCATTGAAATTTGTAAAAAAATAAAAAAAGCAAAAGTTTATTATCTTCAAAATTTCGAAAAAAAAGAAAGCCAAACAATCAGTGGAAAGGTTTTCACGCCTTTTTCAAAAAATGAAATTGAACAAATAATTAAAGAAGGGAAAAAATATACCAATATTAAAGCAAGAAGGTATTTGCTTGAATGATAAATATGATCCCAAGTTATCTTTCTCTTTCTGAAAAAGAATGGCAAAAGAAAATTGAAAAGCTCTTTAAAATTTTAGAAAGTTGTGAAATTTGTCCCAGAAAGTGTAAAGTGAACAGATTAAAAGGAGAGGAAGGATTTTGTAAACTAAAATATTTGCCTAAAATTTCTGCCTTTCATCCTCATTTTGGAGAAGAAAGCGTCTTGGTAGGAAAATATGGCTCTGGGACAATTTTTTTGACAAGTTGTAATTTAGCTTGTGTCTATTGCCAAAATTATGAAATTTCTCAATTGAGAATTGGAAAAGAGGTTTCTTTTGAAAAACTGGCAGATATAATCTTAGAACTTCAAAAAATGGGTTGCCACAATATCAATTTTGTCACTCCCACCCCTCAAGTACCCCAAATTGTAAAGTCTGTTTATTTGGCTGTGAAAAAAGGATTAAAAATTCCTTTAGTTTACAATACCAGCAGTTATGATTTACCTGAAACTTTAAAAATTTTAGATAAAATTTTTGATATTTATATGCCAGATGTAAAATACTCAGATGACAAAATTGCCCTTGAATTTTCTCAATGTCAAAATTATTTTGAAATTATGAAAAGAGCAGTAAAAGAAATGCATTCCCAAGTAGGAGATTTAATTTTAGATAAAGAAGGTATTGCAAAAAGAGGTCTTTTGGTAAGGCATTTGGTACTGCCAAATAATTTAGCGGGTTCTGAGAAAATTTTTCAATTTTTAGCAAAAGAGATTTCAAAAAATACTTTTTTAAACATTATGGATCAATATTATCCCACCTTTAGAGCCTTTGAATATCCAGAAATTTCAAGAAGAATTACTAAAGATGAATTTAAAAGGTCAATTTCTTTAGCTAAAAAATTTGGCTTAAAAAGAATTTATGGGTGAAATATTTCAAGAAGGTTTGGCAGATTTGGGTCTTCCTCCTGAAACATTGACCTTGGGAACTTTTCTTATTTTTTGGGTAAATTTTTTTATAAACTTATTTTTCCTTGTTGTATCTTATTTGTTATTAAGAAAAAAGGAATTTATAATCTCATTCAAGTTTTTAAAATATACTTTTTTTGTTACAGTAGTGGGATTTTTTATTGATTTTTCATATTATTTTTTAGATCGCCTCATTCCAGATTTTATTAACTGGCTCAATCGCTGGTTCTTTATTGGAATTGTTATTTCATTATTAATAGGGGGTTTTAATTTCTGGTTTTCAAAAAAAATGTTTAGATTAACCAAAAAAGAAGCAATTTTTGTTGGAGTAGTTATGGCTATATTTACAAATCCTCTCATTCTTCCTATTATTCTTGTTTCAATCTTTATTTTCATTTCTGATATACTTTTTTATTAATCTTATATTTACCCAACTTGATGATGTAAAATAATTAGATTGACAACACGAATAAAGTTTTTGACATTAAATCCAATTTGGTATAATCAAAATATCCGATATGAGTAAAATGAATTATCAAAAAGAAATAGTTAAAATTGTTAGGCAAATTAAGGAAAAATACAAACCAGAAAAAATTATTCTTTTTGGTTCCTTTGCCTGGGGAAAACCAACAAAAGACAGCGATTTTGATCTTCTGATAATTAAAAATACTCGAAAATCTCATTATAAACGAATACCTGAAGTTAGGTCATATTTACATGATGTAAATCGTGCCGTGGATATTTTAGTAATGACACCAAAGGAATTAGCCCGAAGAATTCAGTTAGGGGATTTTTTCATAAAAAATATCGTCCTGAAAGGCAAAATTTTGTATGAAAGAAATACCTAATCATCAAAGATTAGCTAAAGAATGGTTTGAAATTTGAAATTATGTTTCACATAACTTATTTTGGAAAAATTTTAATTTTGTTTGGGATTTTGCTTTTGTTTTTTGGAATTATTTTTACATTTTTTGGAAAAGTCCCTTATTTTGGGAAACTACCTGGTGACATTTATGTAAAAAAAGGAAATTTTACTTTTTATTTCCCTTTGACAACTTGTATTTTAGTTAGTATTATCCTTTCTCTTATTTTTTATTTTATTTCCAAAATTTTTAAATAGTTTTAATTAACCTATTAAATGGGAGCAGTCACAACTTTTTGAGGAATTTAGGTTTAAAAAACCCTCTCTACAACAAGAAAAGGTAAGATTTTCTTTATCACAAATTTTTTTCACTTTTAAAAGAATGGCTTTTCTAAATTTTTTTGGCAAATACCAGCTATTTTGAATTTTTTCGCCTTTTTCAAAATAAAGCTTTTCCAATTTTTTGGCAATTTGAGGAAAAGCTTTTTTAAATCTCTGCCAGGAATCTCTGCGAGGCTTGAAAGTGCTTGAAATAATATGCAAAGCTCCTGCTTTTTTGACTCTTTTTATAATTTTTTCTGCTTCTTTATCGTTTAAAAAAGGAAAAATAGGATCAAATCTTACTCCAACTTTAATTCCTGCTTGAGTAAGTTTTTCAATTGCTTTAATTCTTTTTTCTGGTAAAGGAGCATTGGGTTCAAGTTTTTTGTAAATTTCTGGATCAAGACTTGTAATGGTAAAAGTTACCGCAACTTTTAGATTTTTTAAAATATCAATGTCTCTTAAAACCAAATCGCTTTTTGTGATAATAAGTAATCTTAAATTGTAATTTTTAAATTCTTGAAGAAATTTTCTTGTCAGTTGATAGGTTTTTTCTTCAGGCAAATACGGATCAGAAGAGTTTGAAAGAGAAATTAATGAATTTTCTGGAAGATTTTTTAAATCTTTTTTTATTTTTTCAATTAAATTTTTCTTTGGGCGAGGATGAAAAAAATTTGGAATATAGGTTGCATAACAATAAATACATCTGTGAGAGCAACCAGTATAAGGATTTAAAGAAAATTTAGGAGGACAAGTGCAAAGAGGAGAATTCCAAGGATCAAATTTTTGAATAACCTGCATTTTCAACAAGATGGAAACCAAAAAATTAAATTATCTTTAATTTCAAATTTGCCTTTCAAAAACTTTTCAATTACCCAAATGTTTGTTTTAGAATGAGAAGTAATTTTTGAAACCTTTATAACGCTTTTTTTGTTAGCTAAAGCCAAATAGGGCAAAATTTGATCGCCCAAAAATCTATCAAGACAAGCCTTGCTATCAAATTCTCTTAAAAATTCCAAAGCACATTCTTTACCTACTTTTTCTGCCCTTTTCCCAACTTCTCCTAAATTATCACAGCCTAAAATAGTATTTTCAAATTCAGCAATAATACAAACAAAACTACCCGGAGAAAGAGTTTGATAATATTTTATGTTTTCTTCAAAAGGAAATTTCAATTTTTTAAAGATTTCTTTAACTCCCATCAATTGTCTTTCAGCTACTCTTTTTTCTTTTAAAAAATGGGAAGCACCAGAAATTATTAAAATTCTTTTTAAATTTCCTCTTTCCGTTAAATTTAAGGATTTTAATAAATTGGGAAAAATTTTTACTTTTACCTTTGCTCCTCCTTTGGGATAAAATCCTTTTTTTAGAACATCAATTTTAACTTTAACTCCCATTTTTTCTAATATTTTTGTAAAACAAAGGTTAAAATGGCACATTGTAGGAGAGAAAAAAGTATCTGTAGCTCCTCCATCAAAAAAAATCTCAATTGGGAAATTGGCTCTTAGAGAACCTAAAATGAGAGTTTGCAAAATTAAAGTAATTGAACCAGCGGTAGGAATTTTAATTGAAATTTTGTTTTTGATAATTTCTTTTGGAAAAAATTTAACTTCCAAAGAACCTATTTTGTCTCCTTCTAATTTTCCATTACAAAGCTCGCAAAGAGCTCTCAAACCCAAAAGATGCTGGGTTTTCAATCCAGGTTCTTTTCTTCCTTTCCTAATATTAAAAATTCGGCAAGGCTTTTTAAAAATAGTAGCCAAAGCAGTAGCGGTTCTCAAAATTTGACCTCCTCCTTCAAGATAACTTCCATCAATCTCTATCATAGACTTTGGAAAATTTTTTATTATTTTATGAAATCTTTTAAAGTTTACAAAATTAAGTAAAAAGATAAGGCTGTTGAATTAAACAAAGGAAATTTATATTTTTAATTAATGAGAAAATCTTTCGAAAGACCAAAAATACTAAAACAGGAAAATGTTCTCGAAGACCACTGGTTTAAAATCGGAGAAGAACTATATGAAAAATTAGGTAAGGTTCCTGACCCTTTACAAATCAGAGCTCAAGCTATTATTGAAGCCTTTCGTATCCCCTCTTTTCCTTATTCTTCTATTGAAAAAGGTGAAAGAGGGAAAAAAGAAAGAGAAAGAGACAGAATAATTGCTGAATATCTTACTAACAAACTTGTTTGGATAGACAGAGAAAAGGGTATCATTTCTCTTGATTTTAGAGACATATACCCAAAAGGACTACCAAGAAAATTGAAAAAGGCTCTCTCTCCAGAGGCTAGAAAAATAATGGAAATTGAATACCAACATTTAAAAGAAATAAAAAAAGAAA
>CAZKFX010000020.1:0-15534 GCA_964552375.1 uncultured Candidatus Saccharibacteria bacterium | reverse complement strand
AGAAGCTAAAAACTGTAAGGCAGAAACTGTTAAAACAACATGGTATGCATTTTCAGAAGCTAAAAACTGTAAGGCAGAAACTGTTGAATCAAAATGGTATGCGTTTCCAAAAGCTGAAAACTGTTTAGTAATCAAAAAAGTAAATGCAAAAGAAATAGGCAAAGATTCCTTAGGAGTAGTAGTTTTAGGAGACATAAAAGGTGAAGCTTATCCTTCAGTAATTCTAATGAAAGGAAGGGTGGAGGATAGTCCAGAAGAGATGCAAAAATATTTTATAGAAGAATTAAAAAAATCTCAGCAAGAAAAAGAAAGTATTTTTGATTATCTTTCTTTATTCAATTGGGAAGGAGATACCTTAAAAGAGGGAGAAAAAGTGCTCAAAGAAAGATATGATAGAGTGATAGAAAAAATAGGAGGATTAGAAGAATTAAGAAAAGTATTAGGAGAATTAAGAAAGTATAATTTCTATTTCTTAATAGGTGATAATTCTAAAAGAGAGGAAATCTTTTTTGGTTTTAAAGAATTGAAAGAAGAAGATAAAAAAGCTCTTTTAGCTTTAAATAAGCGTCTTTCTCAACTTGAAAAAATTAGAAATTATCTTTCAGCTCTTTCTCTTGAAGATTGGGTAAAACTTGGAGAACATGCTGGATCTTTAAGTTTTAATAAAGAGGAAATAGAAGCAAAAATAAAAGAAGGCAAAGAAGCAAGAGAGGCAATTTTAGATTCTCTATAAAGAGAACAAAGAAAATCTCGAATTTTAAAAACTACTTTTTTCTCTTTCTGACAAGAAAGATATTGCTTTACTTACTAAAATAAGGTAAAGCTTTATTTTTTTGAGATAATAAATCTTGGTTTTTTTGAATTTTAATAATTAGTATTTTTTCTATTTGAAATTTGAAAAATGAAAAAGAATAAATTATAATTAATTAATGGAGAAAGATGGTTTTAAAAAAGAATTAGTTGAGGAAATTAAAAAACTAAAAAGAAAAAAGAAAGCTATAATTTTGGCTCACAATTATCAGCTACCCGAAATTTATGAGGTAGCTGATTTTATTGGTGATTCTTTAGAGTTGGCTCAAAAAGCTACAAAAACAAAGGCTAAAATTATAGTCTTTTGTGGAGTAGATTTTATGGCAGAATCTGCCAAAATTTTAAATCCTAAAAAAACAGTCCTTTTACCTTCTTTAAAAGCTCAATGCCCGATGGCAAAGCAAGTTAATCATCAAAAATTAAAAAGATTTCGTCAAAAAAATCCTGATGTTAAAGTGGTTTGTTATATCAATACTTTCGCTAAAACTAAAGCTCTTTCTGATATTTGTTGCACTTCTGCTAATCCAATAAAAATAGTAAATTCTTTGTCTGCAAAAAGAATTCTTTTTTTACCTGATAAAAATTTAGCAAATTATGTAGCTCAAAACACAAAAAAAGAAATTATTCCTTGGGAGGGTTTTTGTTATGTTCATTGTCAATTTAAAGTAAAAGAGGTAGAGAAAATAAAAAAAATTTATCCTAAAGCCAAAGTTATTGCTCATCCAGAATGCCCTCCAGAGATTATAAAATTAGCAGACTATGTAGGTAGCACATCTCAAATGATAAAAATAGCCAAAAAAGAAAAAGCCAAAGAATTTATTATTTTGACAGAAGCAGGAATGTTAGAGAGATTGAAAAGAGAAATTCCAGAAAAGAAATTTTATACTACTTTCCCTCCAAAGATTTGTTTGGAACAAAAAGAAATTAAATTGAAAAATGTTTATGAATCTTTGTTAAAAGAAAAATTTAAAGTTGAAATTGAAAAAGAAATTAGAGAAAAAGCTAAAAGAACCTTGCAAAAAATGCTAAAAATTTGATGATTTTGAAAACAGATATTTTAATAATTGGAAGCGGGGTAGCAGGATTAACAGCTGGTATTTTTGCTGTTAAAAATAAATTTAAAAAAATTCTAATTTTAAACCAAGCTCCACGAATTGAGCTCTCAAATACTTATTTTGCTCAAGGAGGAATTATTTATCGAGCCAAAGGAGATTCTCCTCAAAAATTAGCAAAAGATATCTTTGAAGCAGGAAAGAAAATAGGCAACAGAGAGAATATAAATATTTTAGCCAAAGAAGGTCCAAAATTGGTAAAAAAGTTTTTAATAGATGAATTAAAAATTCCTTTTGATAGAGACAATTTTGGGAAATTGCATTTGACTTTAGAAGGGGCTCATTCTTTAAAAAGGATTATTCATGTTGGTGATGAAACAGGAAAATTTATTGAAAAAGCCTTAGTTAGAGAAATAAAAAAATATCCTAATGTAAAAATTTTAACTAATCATTACGCTTTTGATTTAATCACCAAAAAGAAAAAGGGGATTTCTTTTGTTTTTGGAGCCTATGTGATAGACAATTTTACTTTAAAAATTATTCCAATTTTGAGCAAAAAAACTATTTTAGCCAGCGGAGGTTTATGCTGGTTATATCTTTATACTACAAATTTTGAAGGAGCAAAAGGAGATGGGATTGCTATGGCTTTTAGAGCAGGAGCTAAAATTTCAAATTTAGAATTTATTCAATTTCATCCAACTTCTCTTTATAAAAAAGAAGCTTTTTTAAAAGAAAGAGTTCCTTTGATCTCAGAAGCTGTAAGAGGAGAAGGAGCTATTTTATTAAATGAGAAAGGAGAAAGATTTATGCAAAAATATAGCCCTTTGGGAGATTTGGCTCCGAGAGATGAAATTTGTCAAGCAATGTATCGAGAAATAATGGAAGGCAAATCAAAAAAATTTTTTTTAGATTTAAAACCTCTAATAAAAAAGGGGATAAAAATTGAAAAAAGATTTCCCTTTTTATGGAGAGAATGTTTAAAATATGGAATTGATATTAAAAAAGGTCTCCTTCCTGTTTTTCCTTGTGCCCACTACACTTGCGGAGGAATTTTAGTAGATAAATATGGAAGGACAAATTTAGAAAATCTTTATGCCATCGGTGAAGTAGCTTGTAGCGGAATTCATGGAGCTAATAGATTAGCTAGTACTTCTTTATTGGAAGGAATAGTTTGGGGGAAAAGATGTATTGAAGATATTAAAAAAAGAAAAGATTTTTCTCTAAATTTTAAAATTCCCGAGATAGAAAAAGGGGGTTCTCAAAGACCAAATGAGAAATCAATTTTTAAAGATTTTTTAACTTTAAGGAAAATTTTGTGGGAAAAAGTAGGAATAATAAGAGAAAAAGAAAAATTGAAAGAGGCCTTAAAAGATTTATATTCTTTAGAAAAAAAAGTAAAAAGTTTTTATCAAAACTCAAAACCTACTCCCTCTCTTTTTGCTTTAAAAAATGCAATTTTGACTGCAAAATTGCTAACCCAATCTGCTCTAAATAGAATTTTAAATCCTAAAAAATTTTAAATTCTAAATTTTCTTTATTTTTTGCTTTTTTAGAATATTTTTGAGAAAATTCTTTTGCTTTTTCAATTATTTCTTTTTTAATTTTTCCTCTTTTATAATTTCTAATTAAAATGGTAGGTCCTGGATAATTTTTAATTTCAATTAAAACATCAGATTTTTTTGCTAACTTTTTTATTTTTAAGTTTTCTTTTTCATTCCTCCCGACAACTATTTTTACTTTGTCAAAAATGAAATGCCTGCCAACTTTTAAAAGCTCTATATCATTTATGTCAAAATTTTTTTTCAAATTCATTAGTCCTTTCAATCTTTCTGAAAATTGAGGATCTGTTAAAAGACAACCTCCTGCTGGTGTGGGATACCATTTTATTTTAAATTTTTTTGCCAACTCAATTTGTCTTTTTCTTGAACGCCCAAAAATATTAAATAAATTTTCTCTTTTTACCCATCCCCTTTTTTCAGGCAAAGTCTTTTTTAACAATTTTGCAGATAAAGGCCTTAATAAAAGTCCTTTTAAACCAGCTTCTTTTTCAATAATTTCTAATGCCTTTTTATTTTGAGAAAAAGGTCTTTGTCCTAAAACCTCTCCTGTAGCTACAAAATCAAATTTTTCTTTTTTCATTATTTTTTTTGCTTTCTTTAACATTAAAATATGACAATCAATACAAGGGTTCATTTGAGATCCAAATCCATATTTTGGCCCCTTTTTAATAAGATTTAATAAATCTTTTGTAATATCTAAAATTCTTATTGGAATTTTTAATTCTCTCGCAGATTTTTTAGCATTTTTTGAACAAAAAAAGACACTTTCAAAATTTAAAGCCATTAATTCAATTTTTTCTCTTTTTAAAATCTCACCTGCTAAAATTGAATCCAAACCTCCAGAAAATAACAAAATTGCTTTAATTTTTTTCATTTTGTTTTTTAAAAACTCTTTAAATTTTATTTTATCAAATTAATTAAGCTTTGGTATTTATTTTTAATTTGCAAAAAATAAAAAAATATGAGAAAATAAGTTCATTATGGCTAAAATAAAAGATATTAAATTAGCTCAAAAAGGAAAGTTAGAAATTGAATGGGCTGAAAATAATATGCCCGTTTTAATGGAAATTAAAAAAAGATTTGAGAAAGAAAAGCCTTTCAAAAATTTAAAAATTGCTTGTTGTCTTCACATTACCAAAGAAACTGGAGTATTAATGAAGACCTTGAAAGCAGGAGGGGGAAAAATTTTTCTTTGCCCTTCAAATCCTTTATCTACAAAAGATGAAATAGCTTCAGCTTTAGTTAAAGAAAAAATTGAAGTTTTTGGCTGGAGAGGGTTAAGTGAAAATCAATATTATTGGTGTTTGAATGAAGTTTTAAAAAATGCTCCTCAATTAACAATGGATGACGGTGGCGATTTAACAGTTTTTTTGCACACAAAAAAGAAAGAGCTTCTCAAAAATGTTATTGGAGGGACAGAAGAGACAACCACTGGAGTGATTAGATTTAAAGCAATGGAAAAAGAAAATGTTTTAAAATATCCAATAATTGCAGTAAATGATGCCTATTCTAAATTTTTATTTGACAATCGTTATGGAACCGGTCAATCAACTATTGATGGAATTTTAAGAGCAACCTCTGTTTTGCTTGCAGGAAAAAATTTTGTTGTTTCTGGCTATGGTTGGGTAGGAAGGGGAATAGCTTTAAGAGCCAAAGGTATGGGAGCTAATGTGATTGTTACCGAAGTTGATCCTCAAAAAGCTTTAGAGGCTGTAATGGATGGATTTTTGGTTTTACCAATGAAAAAAGCAGCAGAGATTGGAGATATTTTTGTAACCGCTACAGGAGACAAAGACATTATTAAAAAGGACCATTTTTTAAAAATGAAATCAAAAGCAATCTTAGCTAATGCAGGACACTTTAATGTTGAGATAAATTTAAAAGATTTAGAGAGTTTAACCCAAAAAAAGAGACAAATAAGAGAGAATTTAATGGAATATCAATTGAAAAATGGCAAAAAAATCTACCTTTTATGTGAGGGAAGATTAGTAAATTTGGGAGCAGCCCAGGGGCATCCTTCAGAAGTGATGGATATGAGTTTTTCTCTCCAAGCATTAAGTGTTGAGTGGTTGGTAAAAAATAAAAATTTAAAACCAAGGGTTTATAAAGTGCCAAAAGAAATTGATAATGAGGTTGCTAAATTAAAATTAAAAGCAATGGGAATTGAAATTGACAAACTAACTCCTCAACAAAAAAAATATTTAGAAAGCTGGAAAGAGGAAAACTAATTTATAAATTCAATTGCTTTTTCTTTTGAAATTCTTTGAGGAGGAGTTGGCTTTTGGGCAGGATAACCCACCGGGACAATAAGAATTGGTCTTAAATTTGAAGGCAAATTTAAAATCTCTCTTATTTTATCTTCCTCAAAAGCTCCGACTGGACAAGTTCCTAATCCTTCATTTTGAGCCAAAAGCATCATATTTTGAATACTCATTGCCACATCACAGATTGAGTAAAGATTTTTTCCTCTCTCGCCATATTTCCATTCAATTTCTTCATCAGCACAAGCCACTACTACCAGGGGAGCTTTGGCAATAAATCTTTGATCTAAAGAGGCTTTTGCTAATTTTTCTTTAATTTCTTTATTAAAAACAAAATAAAACTTTCTACATTGTAAATTTCCAGCAGATGGTGCCCAAATTAAAGCTAAAATTAGTTTTTCTAAAATCTCTTTTGGGATTTCTTTATCTTTAAATTTTCTTATGCTTCTTCTATTTTTAATTATTTCCAAAATATCCATAAATTTTTTGTATCATTATACCAAAAAACTCTCAATTTGACAATTTTTTTCTTTTTTGATATACTTACCAACCGGTAAGTAAATTTTTTGTTATGACATTTCCATCTGAAAATCAAATTAAAGACACTAAGGAATATATTCTTGATACCGCAAGGAAATTATTTTCTGATTTTTCCTATCTTGAAGTTTCCATGGAAGACATTGCTAAAAAATTGAATATTACCAAGCCAGCAATTTATTATCATTTTAAAAACAAAACAGAAATTTATTTGAAAGTTTTAGAAAGGGTTTTTAATGATTTACATTCAATAATTCTTGAAGCTTCAAAAGAGAAAACTCTCAAAAAAAGATTATTTAAACTTATTAAAAAATATTTAGAATTTGGCTCAAAAGAAAAAAACCTTGTCAAGATCTTAATGATAAATTTATCTATTTTTGACAAAAAAATAGTAGACCTTATTTTTCAATTAAGAAAAAAGACAATTGATTTGGTTCAATCATTAATTGAGAGTAAAATTACCAAAAAGAAATTAAAAGAAAAATTAGATACAAAAACCTTAGCTTCTCTTTTAGTTGCAATGTTAGATGGCACAATTTTGGAGTATTCGTTTTTTAATAAAAAAATTGACTCTGAAAAAATAGCAAGCCAAATAATTGCTGTTTTATTTTAAAAAAATTTTTATGAAAAAAATTATTTTTCAAGGAAAATTATTAAAAGTAGGAATAATAAAAGAAAAAGGAATTGAAAGAGAAATTGTTTTTTATCCAAAAAGTGTCGCCATTTTGCCCTTAATTGATAAAGATAAAGTAATTTTGATTAAACAATACAGAACGGCAACAAAAAGAAAATTGTGGGAAATTCCTGCTGGCAAAATAGAAAATAATGAAACTCCAGAAATGGCAGCCAAAAGAGAATTAAAAGAAGAAACTGGATATTTTCCAAAAAGATTAAAAAAATTGGCTGAATATTTTGTTTCTCCGGGTTATAGCAGTGAATATCAATATCTTTTTAAAGCTTCTCATCTTGAAAAAGGAGAACAAAATTTAAAAGAAGATGAAAAAATCACAAAAGTAAAATCTTTTTCCAAAAAGGAAGTTTTAGAAATGATAAAGAAAAAAGAAATCATTGATGCCAAAACAATTTTAGCTTTAAACTTTTTTATTTATAAAAATTTATGAAAAAAATAATTTTTACCATTTTTATCTTGGGAATAATAATTTTTGGTGTTTATTACTTTGGCTTTTTAAACAAAAAAGAAAACAAAAATTTATTTATTGTCCAAAGAGGAGAGGTTTCAAAAGAAATTTCAGAAACTGGTCAAATAAAAATAGGGGATAAATTTTCTCTTTCTTTCAAAAGAATAGGAAAAATTGAAAAAATATATGTAAAAGAAAACGAAAAAGTAAAAAAAGGACAACTTTTAGCAAAGTTAGAAACCAGAGAATTGGAAATTGAAAAAGAAAGTCTGAAAGCTCAAAAGTTAGTTTGGCAATCAAAATTAGAAAAATTGTTAGCAGGCCCCACAAAGGAAGAAATAGAAAGAGCAAAAGCCAATGTAGAAAAAGCAGAGGTTGCTTTAAAAAATGCTGAAGTATTTTTAGAAAATACAAAATTGAAAGCAAAAGAAGATCTTTCTAATGTTTTTGCTGACGCTTTAACTCTTTTAAATACGGCTTATCTTACAAGTTATGACACTAAAAATTTTGTTGAAAATTATCAAAAAAACTATTTTACTCTTTACGATCAAGAAAGTATTAAAGTTAGAGATGCTTTAGCCACTATAAAAAAGAAAATAGAAAATATAAAAGTCCAAAAAGAAAAAGCAGAAAAAGACAAAGAAAAAATAGAACAAATTCTTTTTCAAGTTAAAGAGGATTTAAAAATAATTTGTGACTGTCTTTATACAATAAGAGAAATTTCAGAAAGTCCTGTTATAGTAAAAAAAATCCCTCAATCAGAAAAAGACCTTTTAGATAGTAAAAAATCAGCTATTAATGAAGTGCTAAACCAAACAATAAAAATGCAAAAAACTATTTCAAGCGTAAAATTAGCCAATAAAATAAATATTGAAAAAGCTGAGGGAAATGTTGATTTGGCAAAAGAAAATTTAAAATTGGCAAAAAAAGAATTAAATTTACTTTTAGCTAAACCCAGAAAAGAAGATATAAAATTGATAAAAGCCCAAATTGAAAATATTGATTCTCAATTGGAAAAGTTAGAATTTGAAATTCAAGAAAGCTTTTTAAAAAGTCCTGTTTCAGGACAAATTGAAAAAATTTATAAAAAAGAAGGAGAATTAATTTCTTCTCCAAGAGATAAGGTTTTAACCTTGATTTCTTCGTCTTTAGTTCAAGTTTGCGTAGATATTTATGAAGAAGATGTGCCCCAAATAAAAATTGGCTCTTTGGTAAAAATTAATCTTCCTGCTTTTCCTCAAAAGACTTTTAAAGGAAAAGTAATTTTTATAGATGACACCCCAAAGATAATTGACGATGTTACCTATTATGAAATTAAAATTGCTTTTTTAGGAGAAATTCCAAACGAAATTAAAGAAGGAATGACAGCTGATATTACAATTGAAACCGCAAAAAAAGAAAATGTTTTAATAGTTCCCAATGAAGCTATTTTCAAAGAAAAAGGTGAAGCTTTTGTGGAGGTTTTTGAAAACGGAAAAATTGAAAAAAGAAAAATAAAAACTGGTTTGGAAGGAGAAAATTTCACTGAAATAATTTCTGGACTTAAAGAAGGCGAAAAAGTAATTTTAGAATGATTAGTCCAATTTTAAAATTAGAAAATGTCTGGAAAATTTATCCTTTAGGTAAGACTCAGGTCGAAGCTTTAAAAGGAATAAATTTAGAAATAATGCCAGGAGAGTTTTTATGCTTTATGGGTCCTTCTGGCTCTGGAAAATCTACTCTTTTAAATTTAATTGGTTGTTTAGATTTTCCAACAAAAGGAAAAATTTTTCTTAAAGGAAAAGATATTTCTCAACTTTCTGAAAATGAATTAGCACTTTTGAGAGGAAAAACGATTGGTTTTGTTTTTCAAGAATTTAATCTTTTCCCCAATTTTACTGCTTTAGAAAATGTAAGCTTGCCAATGATTTTTCAGGGAGTTCCTAAAAAAGAGAGAATAAAAAGAGCAAGAGAGCTTTTAGAAGCAGTCCAATTAAAAGATAAAATTTCTCGCAAAATTTTAGAATTGTCAGGCGGAGAAAGACAAAGAGTGGCTATTGCTCGGGCTTTAGCTAATGATCCCGAAATTTTAATTGCAGATGAACCCACTGGAAATTTAGATAGCTTGACAGGAAAAAAGATAATGGAAATTTTAACTCAATTTCACCAAAGAGAAAGAAAAACCATTGTTTTAGTTACCCACGATCCCCAAATTGCAGGTTATGCTCAAAAAATAATTTATATAAGAGATGGAAAACTAAAGACAGAAAACTAATATGGACAAAATAGGAGAATATTTTAATTTAGCTTGGAAAAATTTAAAAATTAGATCTTTAAGAAGTTGGTTAACTACTTTAGGAATTATTCTTGGAGTTTTTTTAATTGTTTCTATTTTATCTTTAAGTGAGGGATTAAAGAGTACAATTTTGCAACAATTGAGAATGATGGGAGGAAAAGTTATTATGGTTTTTCCTGGAGAATTAACAAATATTCAAGCCCTTTTGTTTGGCAATTTAGAGATAACAGAAGAGCAAATAAAGACAATTGAAAGGGTAAAAGGAGTAGAAATAGTAATTCCAATGGTTTGGAAAGGAGAAGTAGTAAGATACGGAAAGAAAAGAAAAATCGTTTTACTTTATGGCTATCCACGAAAAGAAGCCCAAAATTTATTTAAAAAAGATTTAGGTTGGTCTTTAAAAGAAGGCGATTGGCCAATTGCTGGCAAAAGAGAAGTAATTGTTGGAAGTCTGGTGCCAAAAGAAATTTTTCCTGGTTTAAAGCCTGGTCATTATTTTTATATCAAAGGAAGAAAATTTTTAGTCAAAGGAATTTTAAAATCTTTAGGTTCAAAACAAGACGATTTAATGGTAGGTTTGGATTTAAAAGATTTTCGGGAGATTACAGGTAAGAGAAAAGGAGCAAATTTTGTTTTAGTAAAAGTAAAAGAAAATTTCTCTTCAGAAAGAGTAGCAGAAAATATTAAAAGAGAGCTTGAAAAAATTCAAAAAAGAAAAAAAGGAAAAGAAGAATTGTCTTTTTCAGTTTTAACAAATGAAAAAGCAAGTTCAATAGCAGGCAATATCTTAACCATTATTCAAATTATTGTATTTGCTTTTGCCTCTATTGCTATTTTAGTTGGAGGAATTGGAATAATGAATACAATGTTTACCGCAGTAAGAGAAAGAACCAGAGAAATTGGAATTATGAAAGCTGTTGGGGCTAAAAATTCAGATATTTTAATGATTTTTTTAATTGAATCTGGAATTATGGGACTTAGTGGAGGTTTGGGGGGAATGGTTTTAGGATTTTTATTTGCTAAATTTGTAGAAATTTATGGTCAATTCCATCCTCTTTTTTATTTTAAAGCCCTTTTGACTCCTCA
The DNA here is from genome assembly GCA_964552375.1 of uncultured Candidatus Saccharibacteria bacterium. Lineage (GTDB taxonomy): Bacteria > Patescibacteriota > Minisyncoccia > Minisyncoccales > CAZJYT01 > CAZJYT01. The sequence continues at coordinate 4,815 of CAZKFX010000020.1, read as the reverse complement.
ATTGTTTATTTTTTGCTTTTTGTTTTCTTTCCTTATCGGAATTCTTTCTGGCTTTTTTCCAGCCAAATCCGCTGCCAATCTAAAACCAGTTGTCGCCTTAAGGAGATTTGAGTAAAATAAATCTAATGCGTCTTTTAATAAAATTTAAGGTTTTAAAAGAAAAAGAAAACTCTCCATTAAATGTTAAATTACAAGGATTTTTTTATTCTCTTTTTAAAGATACAAAGCTTTTTCCTTTACATAATAAAAAAAGTTATAAATTTTTTTGCTTTTCTAATCTCTTTGGCGGAAAAAGACAAAAAAAATTTATTATTTGTTCTCCAAGCAAAGAATTTTTAAAAATTGTTGCCCAAAGAATTTTAAAAAAAGAAAAAATCAAAATAGGAGAAAATCTTTATGAAATTTCAAATTTGAAATTTTTTGATTTAAAAATCAAACCTCCTTTAAAAATTATTACCCTTTCTCCAATTATTATTAGAGTGCCAAAAAATAAGTTTAAAGAATATAAAATTTTCTCAAAATTTCCTTGTTTCTATTGGAGACCAGAATATCCAATTGAAATTTTTTTAAATCAGTTAGAAGCAAATATTTTTAAAAAATATAAAATGTTTCACCAAAAAAAGATAGAAGAATTTCCTATTTTCCAAAAAATTCTTTTTAAAAAATCTGTAGCTTTACCCTTAAAAATTCATAAAAACAAAGTAATTTATATTGGTTCTTTGTGGGAATTTCGCTTTGAAGCAATAGATAAAAAAACAAAAGATATTTTAAAATTTGCCATAGATTGTGGCTTTGGCGAAAAAAACTCAATGGGCTTTGGCTTTGTGAATTTAGAGAAAAAGAGTTAAAATGAAATAAGAAAGATTTTTAAATTTTTATCTAATTTTTTATGTTGAAAGATTCAAACAAATCAAACCTTGAATTCACCGGAAATTGGTTTATTGATGCCGGAATTTTAGGCTTTGTGAATTTAATGGAGGAAGTTTATGGAGAAATTTGGAAAAAAGAGTGGAAAGAAAAAAATCTTAATAACTCAGAATGGAAATTTGACTTTTTAGATTGTTTAAATAAGAAAACAGAAGAAAATAAAAATCAAGTTTATTATAAATATTTCCCATTAGGCTATTTATTTTATCATTCTAAGATTAGGATATTTTATGATGAAATCCAAAGCTTAAGAAAAGAAATTTTTGGACAAAATGGAATTAATCAGAAAATTGCTGAAGTTAAAAATGAAATAAAAAAGTTAAACGCTAACGTTCCAGATTCTGTTAATGAAAAAGAAAAAATCAGAAAGAAACTTAAAAAAGCTGAAAAGAAATTAAAACTGCTTGAGGAAAAAAAAGAAAATAAATTTAGAGAAATTGAGGACATCAGAAAACGGCTTAATGAAATAAAAATAAAATTTGCAAACCAAGTTTACCGAGTAAAAACTATTAATGAAAAAACTTTGAAGTCTTTATTTCCAAATCTTGAATTAAAACTTCCAGCAATTGCAAGGAATTTTTATCTATTTAATTCTAAAGAAGTAAGAAAAAATCCAATCCTAGCTTATAAATATTTATTATTTTTGTGCCAAAAGGAATATAAGAAATTATCAAAATTGATTGAGAAAATAAATCCAAAATCTAAAAAAGCTAGAGAAGGGTTAACTTATGAAATATATCCTGATTCTACTATCAACCCCTTTTTACATTCCCCTATAGAATTTCCAAATATCAGCTATACAAAACCATTAAAAATTCCACAAATTGAAGAAACATTAGATATAACTTCGCCTTTATATATTTTTTTGTTATGTTTTGAGCAAGCATTTGATTTTTATTACGAAGGAGATATAAGAAAAAATATTTTATTTTACACAAATAATCTTAAATTTTGTTATAGAGTGAACAAGAGGTTAAAAATTAAAAAAGAAATAGTAACAAGAAAATCAACTCGACAATCATTATTTCGCTTAACATTTTCTGCAATTTTAGATGAACTTGTAGAAAATAAATCTTACTTTTCTTTGGAAAATATGTACATTGTAGAATACGAAGGAATAGAAAATCAAAAATTGGTTAATGTAGAATATATTGGCATCCCAAAACTTCAAGCCTCAGTCCTTTTAGATGATTATTTAAGAGAAATTCTTAATACAAGCTTACAAATTCAAGGAAAAAACTTTAGAGGAGAAAAAAATTGTTGGCTCCTTGAAGAATTTATAAAAGGCAAACCTCTTTATCCGTTAGCTCTTCAGCATGTAAAACTAAAGTTAACAGGAGATATTCAACAAATTAATTATTCAATTTTCTATGCTTTGCTGATAGATGCTGCAATTTTAGAATTCAAAGAGAAAGAAAAAAGGAAAAAAACTTTATTTTCTGAAAATTTCTTTGAAACCAACTACAGAGAAATACTTAAAAAAGTAAAAATGGAATTTCGCAAGCTTTATTACCATTCAATTAGCGAAACAAAAAGATTAATTCCCGATGATGATACAAGAAAAAGATTAGGTTATTTGCTATTAGATTCTTTATATGGAAATGATAAAGCGAGATTTCTTAATATTTTATTGAAAGCGGTTAATTCTTCTAAAGAAAACATAAATCCAGAATTTTTGGATTTGATATTTGAAAAAATAGTAAATAATGATAAAATATGGCAAAGGTATGCTTTATTTTTAGTAGCAGGTATGATAAGTGATAAATAATTATGCCAGAAGATAAAAAAGCATTTTGGATATTTAAATTTGGAAAATGGGAAAAAGAATTAAACCTTTCAGGTTTAAAAGACACTGCAAAGGAAAGCTTTGAAAATGAATCGGATAGCTATAAGCAGAAGTTAGTTTATGATTTATTGGAAGCCACAAAAAATAAAGATCAAAATAGATTTTTTTATTTACTCTTAAAAGCGATCAACAAACCAAAAGAGAGAAATTTTAAAGAATTATGGGAAAAACTTGATCAAAACTATGACATTTTACCTCAAGAAGCTTTTGTAAACTTCGCCTATTCTATAATCATTGGGATTATGAGCACATATAACAAAGGTCAACAAAAAGAATAAAAAATTTATAAAAACTATGCCCGAAGAAACTAAAAACTCAAAAAGAAAATTTATTGTAATGGATATTGTTTTTTATGGAAGTTCTTTGAATTATGATTGGGGTGGGGGAGCTAATTATCAACCACTAAAAAAGATTACTAAATGGGATGGAAGGCAATATATATTGGTAAGTAGGTACGCGTTGAGATATAGTATATTACATTGGGCAAATCACTTATTTCCTCAAATCTGGAAGCTTGCTGGAAGTGATGTTTTGGAAGCAGAAAAAGGAGAAGTAGTTAGATTAAAGGAAATTAAAAAAGATTTTTTACACAATGTATTTAAAAATTATCCTGAATTTGATTTATTTGGTTTTATGGTGGCAAAAAAAGGAAGCGAACAAGCTGCATTGACGAGAACTTCTCCAGTGAAAATTTCTCACGCTATTTCTTTAACTCCTTATACTTTAGATTCTCATACTATGGCAAATTTAGATATGATGAAAAGAGCAGGAGGAGAAGGAAGTAATCCAGTTACTACAGAAGAGAAAGCAGATTTTTATGTCTACAATATTACAATAGATGTTGAAAGAGTGGGTAAGTTTTTAAAAGATGAACATGGTAAAGAAGACATAGGAGAGATAAAAATCAATTCAGAAACTACAAATGAACGCATCGTGTCTCTTATTGAAACAATTCTAAATCTTAAAAGAGATATTAAAGGAAGAAGAGAAGATTTGTCTCCATGGGTTGTCATTTTAGGTTTATATGAAAATGGAAAATATGAATCTTACCTCGATAAAATAAGATTAGAGAAAGAAACTTGTTACAGAGTAGAAATTACAAGAAAAATAAAAGGAGACAAAGAAATAATAGAACATCACATTAAAGATGATTTAATCCCAACTTTCTTTTTGGACCTTAATAATGATGGTGTAAAAGTGTTTTTTAGAGAAAATTTATGTAAAGTTATTCCCACACCTAAAAACAGAATAGCTAATAAAGACGAAATTGTTTCAGAAGTTAAAAAATTTTTAGAAATTAAAAAAACTTCTGAGTGAAAAGTTCAATAAACTACTAAAAAACAACCAAATGACAAAAAAGACACTTCTTTTAGAATTATTTCAGCCTTTTGCTCAATATAGAAACCCTTTTACTTTTTATTATGCTCAAACTTATCCTTTGCCTCCAAAATCTACAATAATTGGAATGTTGCAAAATGCTGTTGGGGATTGGTACGGAAAGAAGGAAGAATACGAAATAGAAAATGAAAAAGGAGAAAAGGAAAGAAGAAATAGATGGTGGGAATTAAAAATCAGCATTCATGGAGGTTTTGAAAGTGTCTACTGGAATTATCAACAATTGATAAAAGGAGAATTGGCTTTCAGCGAAGAAGGAATATGGATTAATAATCCCGATACAAAAAAGAAAAACAATTGGCTTCCATTATATTCTGAAGGGTTAACAGCTCAAAGAACTCCAATTCATCAGCAAGAACTTTTTAATGGTCATCTTTATGTTTTTATAAGAGGAGATGAAAATCTTCTTGAAGAAATAAAGAAGAATTTACAAAATTTGAAAAAAATTTTATATCTTGGAAGGAGTGAGGATGTCGTTTTTATAAGAAAAGTTGAGTTTATAGAACCCAAAGAAAAAGATATTTCTGTAAAAGGAGACATTAAACTAAAGTTTCCAACATATATTTCTTTGAAACCCAAAAAAGAAAAGGGTAAAGAATTCCCGATCAAGCAACAAAAATTTCCTGTATATTCCATTCCAACAAAAG
>CAZKFX010000019.1:0-22562 GCA_964552375.1 uncultured Candidatus Saccharibacteria bacterium | reverse complement strand
TCAAAAAAAACCAAACCAAAAAAGAGAGAAAAAACAAAAAGTTTTTTGAGAAAGGAGGGTTTCATTATTTATGTTATTTTATAACGTTTATATTATTTTATAACATATTATAACAAAAAATTTATTTTGGAAGAGAAACCGGACATTTTTTGAGAAGATAAAGAAGTTTTTTAACCTCAATAGTAGCAACACAAACTACTTTGTCAGCACCTCCATAATAAACAAATATTTTGTCTCCCAAAAGAACATTTCCACAAGGAAAAACTACATTAGGGACTAAACCTTCTTTTTCAAAATCAAACTCTGGTTCCAAAAGAGGATAAATTGTCCTTGCTAAAACTTTTAGAGGATTTTTTAAATCTAATAAAACAGCTCCCACCCTATAAACCTTTTCTTTTTCAGAAAATCCATGATAAAACATAATCCAACCTTTTTTGGTTTTTATTGGTGGTGCACAGGCACCAATTTTTCCACTATCCCACCATCCTGGTCTGGTAAAAATCCAACGGTGTTCTTCAAAAAATACCTTTCCTTTAAGAGATAAAGTAGAAGTAAAAGAATAGTCAATGTCATGGCCAACCCTATGGATTATTAAATATTTTCCTTTAACTTTTTCAGGAAACAAAGAGGCATTTTTGTCATTTAAGTCAGCTGGAGATAACAAAACAGGTGGGGCAAAATTCCATTTTTTCTTTAAAAAGTCTTTTACAGAAATCCAACTTAAAGCTACTCTGGGAGTGTAACCATCGAAAGCGGTATAGAGAAGGTAAATTTTATTTCCTATTTTGGTAATTCTTGGGTCTTCGCAACCACAAGATAAATTTTCGTTTGCTCTTTTCTCAAAATTAGCTCTCGGCAAATAGATTGGATCTGGAGAGCGCCAATCAATATGAAATCCATCTTTACTTTCAGCATAACCTAAAACAGAAATATTGTCTCTTCCAATTGCTCGATAAATTATATGAACTTTTCCCTCTAAATAAATAGCAGTGGGATTAAAAGTTGCTTTGTCTTCCCAAGAATGAGAGGGGTTTGGAGTAATGATTGGATTTCCAGAAAACTTTATCATTTTTATTCTTTTTTCTTTTGTCAAAAGCAATTCCTCTAAAAGGGAAGACAATTTTATATAAGCTAAACAACAAGTAGTATCTGCAGCTCCATAATAAAGATAAATCCAGTCTTTTTTTATTAAGGCACCTGAAGGAAAAACAACATTTGGAACTCTTCCTATTTTTTCATAATATTCTTTAGGAGTTAAAACAGGAACTTCTAATCTTCCAACAATCTTTAAGGGATTTTTTAAATCAAGTAATAAAGCCTCTACGGTAAATAAAGGATGAGGAGTAAAATAATCTTTAATGTAAGAATAAAGCAACAACCATCCTTTTTTTGTTTTTAGAGGAGGAGTTCCAACTTCAATATGGTCTTTTAAATCTCTTTGCAAAGGTAGAGAATATTTTTCAAAATTTTGATACCACTTTTGCCACCAATCTAATGAATATATCTGATCTTCTCTTTTAAAAGAAACTAAACAAATTTTTGCTGGAGGTCTATCAGTATGTAAAGTCAAAATTGCCCAAATTTTTCCTCCAATCCTTTCTGGGAAAAGAGCCATCGCTTTTGCATTAAAAGGAGTAATTAGATATTTTTTTTCAATTTTTTCAAGATCTCTTGTAATTGCCAAACCCACCTTAATTCCTTCAGCTTTAGGAGGATAGACAGAAAGAGCAGTATAAAAAATATAATATTTGTTTTCAAATTTTGTAATTCTTGGGTCCTCACAGCCAAATTTTTCCCAGTCTTTTTCTGGAAAAATTAATCTTTTTCTATTTTTAAAATTAATTCCATCTCTACTTTCAGCAATGGCAATATCAGAAGTCAAAATATCTTTCCTTGCTGAAGAGTGATAGTGTGGAAGAGAAACCGCTCTATACAAAAGGTAAATTTTGTTTCCTTTTCGAATAGGACAACCATTAAAAACAGCTTCTCCTTCCCAAGCATGAAAGCTTACAGGTTTTAAAATCGGATTTTCTTTTGCTCTTTTAATTATCATTTTTGCTTTAAAACTTTCTTTTTCAATTTCTCTTTTTTTAATTTCAATTTTGGTTTGCTTTCAGATATTAAAGCTTCCAAAAAATCATTTAAATTTGCCCAGGCGCAAGATACATAATTGTCAGCACCACCATAATAAACCAAAAGTTTTTCATCTTTTATCACAGCTCCACAAGCATAAACCACTCCTGGTTTAAATCCATTATTTTCAAAATCTTCTGATGGTTCAATTACTGGCTCCTTGGCACAAACAATAACCTTTGTTGGTTCATTTAAATCCAAAAGCATTGCTCCGACTTTGTATTTTTCAGGTTCTAATTTATCATGAGCATGATAAAATATTAACCATCCAAATTTAGTTTTTAAAGGCACAGGTCCTACTCCTTTTATCTTGCTTTCCCAATGCCAATATTCTTTGGCAGGAAGAGGATCCCAATAGCTTTTAATAAAGGTTTTTCCATCAAATTCTAAATTTTCAAAATAGCTAATTTGGATTGAAGGATTTAAAGAATGTAAAATTGCATATTTGCCTTTAATCTTTTCTGGAAACAAAACCCAATTTTTGTGAATTTCATTTGGAGGAGAAATAAAAACAGGACTTTGCCATCTCCAGTTTTTGTTTAAAAAATCTTTTACTTTTATAGAAGTTAAAGCCAATCTCAATTGGGAATCAAAAGCAGTATAAATCATATAAATTTTTTCTTCATTGTTTACTCTTGTTAGACGCGGGTCTTCACATCCTCCTATACTTCCTCCAGAGGCAAAATTAAAATTGTTAAAAAATGGAAAGGGCGAAATGTGTTCATAAACTGGATAATTTAGTCTTTCTTTAATTTTAAAACCATCCTCTGATAAAGCATAGCCAAAACGAGAAATTCCATCTTCTCCAATTGCCCGATAAATAAAATGAACTTTATTTTCCAATAAAATTACTCCTGGATTAAAAGTTTGCCAATTTTCCCAACCATTTTCAGGTTTGGGTGAAATTATTGGAGATTTTTCAAATTTAATTAAAAATGGTTTTTTTGTTTTTTCTTTTTTTCTTTCTTTTTTTCTTTTTTGGCTTTTTTTAGCTTTTGGAGAGGTTTTTTTTCTTTTTTTAACCTTTCTTTTAGGAGAGCTTTTTTTTCTTGGCATAATTTACTTTAATATTTTAAAAAATCGGCGACCTTTTGATTATTGAAATGATAATTAAAAATCTAAAAAAAATCAATTTTCCAAATTTAACTTTTTTTGTAACAAATTTCTACAATAGCTAATTCTAAGGGAAGTTGCGCAATCGGAGAATATCTCATCTTATTTTGGGCATCTAAAAATAAATTGATAATTCTTGAAAGTTCAGCCTGACTAACATTTTTGGCTTGAAGAGAAAGTTTTTTCATTTGTTCTTTTGTAAGAGTACTAAAAAGAGGATTGGCAAAACTTTCTTTTCCTTCAACGATTTTGAAAATTAAAATTTGTCTTAAATAATTAATAAGGGATTTGGTAAATTGTTGAAAATCTATTCCTTTCTCTCCAATTTCATTTAAAAAGTTAATTGCCGAAACTGGATTTTTTTCTAACAAAAAGTCAACAAATTTAATTAAGCTTTCTGTCTCTACAAAACCCAACAATTCTTTTACATCTTCCAATTCTATTTCTTTCTCTAAAGTGCTAGCAAAAGTAATGACTTTTTCTAAAATACTTTCAGCATCTCTCAAGGCCCCACCACAAGACAAAGCTATTAATTCTAAAATTTTTTTATCTAAATTTACTTTCTCTTTTTGACAAATAAATTGGAGTTTTTTCAAAATGTCAAAAAAACTCAATTTTCTAAAATCAAACCTTTGACAACGAGACAAAATAGTAGGAATCATTTTGTGAATTTCTGTGGTCGCTAAAATAAAAATAACTCTTTCTGGAGGTTCTTCTAATGTTTTTAAAAGAGCATTGGCAGCATCTTTTGAAAGCTGATGTGCTTCGTCAAAGATAAAAACTTTATATTTTAATCTAGTAGGAAAAAATTTCACTCCCTCTTTTAATTCTTTTATCTCATCAATTCCTCTGTGAGAGGCAGCGTCTATTTCAATTAAATCTAAAGATCTCCCTTCAATAATTTCTCTGCAGGCAAGACATTTATTGCAAGGTTCAAATTCTCCTTTTTTTCTTTCAAGGCAATTGATGGCTTTGGCAAAAAGTCTGGCAACGGTAGTTTTTCCAGAACCCCGAGGACCTGAAAATAAATAAGCATGAGAAATTCTCTCTTTGGCAATAGCGGTAGTAAGGGTCTTGATTACATGTTCTTGACCCAAAACCTCTGAAAAGGTTTGAGGTCGGTATTTGCGATACAAAGCTAAATTCATAAAATTTTAAATTTCAGCTATTAAAAAATCCAAGGCACTTTCTGGAGAAATTTGACCTGTTTTAATTTTCAAATCTACAAAAAAAATCTTTTGATAAATTCTTCTTATCTCTTCTAAAGAAAATTTTTTTGCTTGAAAACTACTCTTTTTAACTACAAAAGGATGGGCATTCAATTTCCCCCCTGATTTTAAAATTAAAATATTTCTCAACTGAAAATTAATCATTGCCAAAAGATAAAGAGGGGAATCTCCTTTTTCTAAATGCTGATGGATCAAATTAATAGCTTTCTTTTTATCTCTTTGACAAATGGCATCAACTGTCTTGAAAATATCAGGTTCTATTTTTGGGCCTACTAAAATTTCTACATCTCTTTTTTCAATTTTTTTTCCATCTTTATAATTTACTAATTTTTGAATTTCATTTTCCATCTGCCACAAATCATTTCCAACAAAATCTATTAATTTAGACAAGGCTTTCTCTTCAATCTCTGTTCCATATTTTTTAAATTCTTTTTTCACCCAGTTTTTTAATTTTTCACCAGATAATAATTTAAATTGTTGCCATTTGCTATATCTCTTTAAAGTCTCGAAAAATTCATCATTTTTGGGAATTTCTCCCTCTTGAGAAAACAAAATTGTATTTTCAGACTTAGAAAATTTTTTTATATTTTCTAAAAATTTTTTTTTAAAATCTTTGTTTTTATCAATATTTTTAATAATAAAAAGTTTTTTTTCTTTGAACATTGAAACTGTCTGGAATTTTTCTTTTAAAAATTGAAAATTAAGCTTTTCTCCTTCAAAAAAAATCAAATTCAAACCACTCTTGTGGAAATTTTTATAATAAGAAACAATCTCTTTTATTTTTTTTCTCAATCTAAAAACATCTGGCCCAAAGAGAAACAAAATCATAATTTTTTATAACTTTTGGCATTTTTCACAAAAATAACTACTTCTGCCTTTAATTTTCAGTCTTTTAATTTTGCTCTGACATCTAAAACATTTCTCCCCTTCCCTCCTATAAACCTTTCTAATTTCATCAAAATTTCCCTTCTCTCCCGTAATTCTTCTATAATCAGAAATTGATTCTCCGCCTCTTTTTATTGCTTCTTTTAAAATTTCTTTCATTGCTTTGAAAATTTCCCTCAATTGGTTTTCTTTTAATTCAAAAACCTCTTTTAAAGGATGAATTTTTGCTCTCCACAAAATCTCATCAGAATAAATATTTCCAATTCCAGCAATAATTTTTTGGTTCATTAAAACCTCTTTTATCTTTCCTTTTTTGGGAAGGACTTTTTTGAATTTTTCAAAAGTAAAATTTTCATCTAAAGGTTCAGGTCCCAATTCTTCAATTTCTTTTTCTAATTCTTTTTTGTCTAAAAGAGTAACTTTTGCAAATTTTCTCAAATCAGAAAGTCCGAGTTGAAAGCCATTATCTAAATAAAAAATGAGATGTAAAAAAAGATTGATAGGATCTTTTAAGGGTCCTTCTATTTTGCTTTCAATTTTTATTTTTCCTCTTTCTTTTTTTATCTCCCATTTTCCCAAAAGTAAATGCCCAGTTAATTTTTGATGAATTAACAAAAAAGAAGGAGGTTTTCCAGAAAGATTAAAAATAATATTTTTCCCCCTTCGCCAAATTTTTTCAATTTTCTTTCCTTTAATTTTCTTTTTAAATTCTCTAAAACTTTTTGGTTTCTTTATAATTTTCTCACAATCTGTCCAAACATCAACAAAAACTCTCCCTAAAATTTTCTTTTCCAAATCAGAAACTGTAGTTTGAACTTCTGGAAGTTCAGGCACATTTAAAAATAGAAAGTTTTTTATTTTAAAGCATTCCTTATCTTTTCAATAATCTCTCCAGGTGTAAAATGGGCTTTTATTAAATAGTCAACAGCTCCCAATTTTAGTCCTTTTTCTATATCCTCTTTTTGTCCTAAATTAGAAAGAATAATTACGGGAATTTCAGCCAAAATAGGATCTTCTTTTATTTGACTCAAAACCTCAAAACCATCTACTCCCGGCAAAATAAGATCAAGCAAAATTAAATCTGGTTTTTCTTCTTTAATTTTTCTCAAACCTTCTTCTCCATCCATTGCTTCCAAAGGTTCATAGCCTTCTTTTTGTAATTTTTGGGCAATTAATTCTCTTAAAAATTTATCATCTTCTACAATTAAAATTTTTTTTGCCATAAAATTTTATTTTTTATTCACCAAGACACTTTTTTACCTTTTCTATTACCTCTTTTGGATCAAATTCGGTTTTTATTAACCAATCTTTAGCTCCCAATTTTTTAGCCTTATCTAATTCTACTGGTTGACCAGAATTAGAAATGACGATGATGGGAATTTTTTTTAATTGTGGATCTTTATTAATTTCAGCCATTACCTCAAAACCATTCATTTTGGGCATTATAATATCTAATAAAATTAAATCTGGTTTTTCCTTTTTAATTAAATTTAATCCCTCCTCACCATCTCTGGCTAAAACCACTTCATACCCTTGTTGAAAGATTTTTCTCTTTAAAATATCAATCATTATCTCTTCATCTTCTATTATGGCTATTTTCTTTTTCACAATATTTTTTTCTAAAAATTTTTATTTTTATTCTTTGACCTTTTTTGGCGCCTCACTCACATTCTTTGCTAAAGGAAGAGTAAAATAAAAAGTAGTTCCTTTTCCTTCTTCTGACTCAAACCATATTTTTCCTCCATGGCTTTCAATAATATTTTTGGTAATAAAAAGCCCCAAACCTGTTCCTTCTGTCTGCATTCTCATTACATTGGGGGCCCTGAAAAATTTACTAAATATTCTCTTTTGTTGATCTTTTGGAATTCCTACTCCAGTATCCTTTATTGAAAATTCTATCTCATTTTCTCTCTCTTTCAAACTCACAGTCACTCTTCCTCCTTTAGGTGTATATGAAATAGCATTTTCTAAAAGATTTTGAATAGCCAATTTTATCTTTTCTACATCAACTTTTACTAAAAAAGAGCCATTTTCTACTTTTAACTCTAAAACCAAACCCTTATTTTCTGCTAATTCTTTATAAGAATTTACCATCTTTTCTACAATTGTGTCAAGTCTAATTAAAGTTGGTTTGTAAACATATCTTCCTTCTTCAATTCTACTTACATCTAAAAGATCATTTATTAAATGGATCATTCTTTCGTTAGCTTGATAGGTTTTTTCTATAAAATTTTTTTGCTCTGGGGTTATCTCTCCTAAATCTCCGTCTAAAAGCATCTTTAGTGTCCATTTAATAGCAGAAAGAGGAGTTCTTAACTGATGAGCTGCAATAGAAACAAATTCACTCTTTAATTCTTCTATTTTCTTTTCTCTACTAATATCGTGTAAAATAACCAAACTTCCCATTTTTTTCTTATTTGAACTAATGGGAACTAAAGAAACTTCCAAGACTAAATCTTTTTTAGGGCTCCATTCTTTACGAGAAACCTTTTTATCAAAGTCTCCTAAAATTTCAATTAAAGAACCAATTTGAGGAATTTTTGCTAATTGAAAAATATCTTTTCCTATTAAGTCTTCTTTTTTGATATTAAAAATTCTCTCTGCTTCGGGATTAACTAAAGTTAGTTTATTTTCTTTATCAAAAACCAAGAGTCCATCAGCAAAATTTTGAATGATAGCTAAAGTTTTATTTTTTTCTATTTCTGCTTTTTGGCGGGCTTCTTCTACATCTTCCAAAATGTTCATTAAAGCAAGTTTTGCCTGTTCTAATTCTTTTGTTTTTTTTCTTAATTCTTCCAATTCTTCTTCTCTTTTTTCTTTTATTTCTGCTAACTCCATTTCCCTTTCTGTCAACGTTTTGGCAATTCTATTCAATTCTTGAAGTTCTCTTTCTCTTTCTTCGCTCAACTGTTTCAATTGAAAAATCAAATCTTCCAATTTTTTTTTCTTAGTATCAGAATTTTCTTTTTGAAAAGAAATTTTATTTGTTTGCTCCATGTTGCTTTAACAATTCTTTATATTTTTTTAATTCCTCTTTTAATTTTGCATTCTCTTTTTTCAGTTCAATCATTTTCAATTCCCTTCCAACACTCAATTTATAAAATCTTTCTAATTCTTTCAGCTTTTCTCTTAATTTTTTTGTTTTTTCTTCATTTTCTTTCTTTAAAGCCAAGGCTTGTTCTTGTAATTGTCTGGTTCTCGCCCTAACTTTAATTTCTAAAACCTTTTTTGAATCTTCCAATTCCTCTTGATATTCTCTTATTTCTTTTACCATAAAATCCAAATGTCTACTTAATTCTTCTATTTCATCACCAGTCTTAATTCCAAAATTTACATCCAATTTTCCTTTGGCAACTTGTTCAGATAACTTTTCCATCTTCCTTATAGGAGAAGTTATTCTTTGACTAATAAGAAAGCTAATTAGCAAAACAAAAATAAAAAATGTTCCAATTAAAAGAGAGAAAACTTTTTTTAGATTATAATAAATCAAAAAGGCACTTTCTATATCTTGAGTAAAAATTATATACCACTTTTGGGGCAAGAAAAAATCCCAGCTAAAAATCAAAGAGGGTTTGTGTTCGGGCCAAAAAATTATTCTCTCTTTTGGAGCTTCTTGAAACTTTTTAAATAATCCAGGATAAAGAGTATTTATATTTTCTATTTCTCTTTGAGAAGACAAAGCAGTATTAGGTTGCAAATGCAAAATGACCATTCCTTTTTCATCTACAATAAAAAATTCCTGTTTTCCCGTTATTTTTTGAAAAATTTCAGTCAAACTTTTCAAACTAATATCAGCCACAATTACAAAAGAGACTTCTTCTTTTTCATTTTTTATGGGCAGAGCCATTTCAATTACTGGTTCTTTACTAAACAAAGAAGCAGTAACTTCAGAAGATATATATTTTTCTTTCCCTCCAATGATTTCTTGGTAATATTTAAAATAGGAATGATCCAAACCAATCAATTCACTTTTGTAAGGAAAAGTAAAATAAACTCTTCCTTGTTTGTCTAAAATCAAAAAACCATCAAAAATCTTTTCTTCATAAATTGTAAATTCTCTTTGGTATTTTTTTAAAAGAGTTAAAATTTCTTCCTTTTTTAATACCTCTTCTTTTTGTTCAAAAAAAACCTTTTCTTTTGAAATATGTTTTAAAATACTTTCACAAAGAGAAAAGAAAAAATTTATCTGATTAGAAACTTGCCTTGCCAAAAGGCGATGTCTCAAATAAATCTCTTGGCTAAAATAATCAGCTGATATTTTCTCAAAAGAAATAAATAAAATTAAAGCAGGGACAACTATCCCCAAAATAAAACTTGTAGCTATTTTCCAAAAAAGGGGAATTCTCATAAAAATTAAAATAAACTTTTTTGAAAAATATTATTTTTCAATTTATCATCTCTTTTTATTTTCTGCAACTCTTTTATTCTTTTAATCAAACTTTTAAATTCTAAAGCTTCAAAAAAATTAATTAATTTCGATTCATCCCATCCTTGCCATTTGCAATTTTCTAAATTAAAATTTAAGGGCACATTTTTATTTATTTTTGCCAATTCTTTACTTAAAATAGCTTGAGATTTAAATTTTAATAAACTCTCTTTTATTTTTGGTTTTAAAAATCTTGTCTTTGGAGAATTTTTCTCTATTTCGTCGTATAGATTTTCTATAGTCTTGAACTTCAATAATAATTCAATAGCGGTTTTCTCTCCTATTCCTTTTACCCCGGGAATATTATCTGCCAAATCTCCTCTCAAAGCCTTAAAATCTGGAAGTTGCCAGGGATTTAAATTAAAAAACTTTTCTCTAAAAGCTTTTTCATCTATCAAATTGATATTTTTTAGACCACTTTTTAAAAGATAAAGCTTGGTTTGATTTGTTACCAATTGAAGTAAATCTAAATCACCACTTAAAATGATAGTTTCTAAATTAGATACTAAGTTGGTAATAGTACCAATTAAATCATCAGCTTCAAATCCTTCTTTTTCAAAAAAAGGAATATTAAAAGCCTTTAACAATTCCTTTAATTTAGCAATTTGCAAAACAAGTTCTTGAGGAGTTTTGGGTCTTTGGATTTTATATTCTTTATATTTTTTGTGCCTGAAAGTAGGAGCAGGATGGTCAAAGCAAGCACAAATAAAGTCTGGTTCAAATTCTCTTAAAACCTTTAAAAGTAAAAGTGAAAAGCCATACAATGCTTCAACTCTTTCTTTCTTTTTTGTAGTCAAAGGAGGTAAAGCATGATAGGCTCTGTGTAAAATAGAATTTGCATCTAAAATGATAAATTTTTCCATAAAATTAAAAAATATTTGTTTTTAAGCGGTAATATTTTAAATGTGGTTTTTCTTTCCACAATTTTTTAAATTTTTCTTGCCATTTTATTTTCCAAAAATCAATTTTTGGTAAAAATAAAAATCCGTCTTTATAACCCAAATATCTTGTCTCAAAATGAAAATGCCAAAAAGCCATTTTAGCTGACACAAAAGCCATTTTTTGATTTTTTGTCTGGCAAGGAAGTTTTAAATTATTATAAAGATACTTTTTTTTACAAATTTTTAAAATTAAGGTTGGGAAAACCTCAATTAAATTTAAATCTAAAACAAAACCTTCTTTTTTCAATTTTTCTTTTGTTTCCAAAGCAAAATCGCAAAGTTCTGGCATAAAAGCTGGAGGTAAAGGCGAAACTCTTTCTTTTTTAAAAGGTTTCATTGACAAAAATTTTTCAAAAAGCCGAAATTTTCCTTTTCCTCTACCTCTTGTTAAGGGTGCATCTATAGCAATTGTTTTAATTTCTTTCAAAAAAGGTGAAATTTTATTTAAAATTTCTTTTCCATAAAAATCTTGGCATTTTTGGCACAAAAATGAAAGAGGTTTGCCATTTTGGTCTAGAATACAAAAAGCAGTGGTTTTATTTTCTTTTCCACCCAAATCTATTCCTAAAAATAAATTTCCCTTTTTAGCAGATTTTTTCAATTTTTTCTAAAATTTTTTTTCCAAATTCAAAAGTGCTCAAAGGATTTTTTTTAACAATATCTGGTGTTCCAAAACCTTCTTTCACTACCTCTTTTGTAGCTTTTTTAATTACCTCTGCTTCTTTTTTTAAATTAAAACTTATTTCCAACATCAAACTAACAGACAAAATTGTTCCTACAGGATTGGCAATGTTTTTTCCTTTGGCTTGAGGAAAAGAACCGTGAATGGGTTCATAAAGAGAAGTTTTTTTGCCAATTGAAGCTGAAGGTAAAAGTCCAATTGAACCCGAAATGACACTAGCTTCATCGCTTAAAATATCACCAAACATATTTTCTGTCAAAATTACATCAAACTGAGAAGGATTTTTAATCAATTGCATTGCCATATTGTCAACATACATCATTTCTAATTTAATTTCAGGTTCTTTTTTAGCAAATTCTTGAATTGTGTGGCGCCAAAGTCTTGAGGTAGCTAAAACATTTGCTTTATCCACCAAGGTTACTTTTTTCTTTCTCTTTTTTGCCAAATCAAAAGCAATTTTTGCTACTCTTAAAATTTCTTTTTTAGAATAAGAACAAAAATCAACAGCTTTATTTTCTTTAAAAATTTTTTTACCAAAATAAATTCCTCCAGTAAGCTCTCTAACAATAATAAAGTCAACATCTTTGAGAATTTTTGATTTTAAGGGAGAACAAGAAAAAAGAGAAGGAAAAGTAAAAATGGGTCTTAAATTAGCAAAAAGACCCAATTTTTTTCTCATTTCCAAAAGACCCTTTTCTGGTCTTATTTTTGATTTAGGATCGAGATCATATTTTGGGTCTCCTACAGCTCCAAGTAAAATAGCATCTGATTTCAAACAAAGTTCAAAAGTTTCTTTAGGAAAAGGATTTCCTTTTTCCTCAATGGCTTTAGCTCCAATTAATCCATATTGAAGAGAAAATTTGTGGCCAAAAATTTTGCCAATTTTTTCTAAAACTTTCACTCCCTGTTCTACTACTTCAGGTCCTATCCCATCTCCAGGTAAAACTAAAATTTTCTTTTCCATTAAAAAAATTGTGGGCGCGCAAGGATTCGAACCTTGAACCTTCTCGACGTCAACGAGACGCTCTACCATTGAGCTACGCGCCCAAAATTTTAATTATATTTTTAATTATAACTATTTTTTCTTCCACTTGCAACCGATTTTGTGTTCTTTTGCAAATTTTTCAGCATTTTGAATTTCCTTGTAATATTTAAGATTTGGTAAATAAAATCTGGCTACTGCAAAGCCATTTTTTACTAACAATAAATTAACATTCTTTCCATTTAAAAAAACATATCTTAAACATCTTCCATATTTGTCTACATCTTCTTTGTCTCTTTCTAATCTTACTTTTTTTCCTAAAATTAAATTTTCTAAATATTTTTTTGCTGGCAAATAGCAAGGATAATCTTTCTCATCTGCATCAATTCCCAAAAGTCTAATATGATATCCTCCTTCAACCAAAATAGTATCCCCATCAATGACTTTTGTCACCACAACCTCAAAAGAACTTGGACAACTCTTTTTTTTAGAAAAAACTAAATTTTTATTTAATAATTTAAAACAAAAAATTGAAATTATTATTAAAACTGAAAATACAAAAAACAAAAGGCCTTTTTTATTCTTTAAAAATTTTCTCATTTAATTTTTTCCTTGTTCCTCTTCCTACAAAACCCGTGCATTTTACCTGATAACCTGCATATCTTGAAATGTCTTTTTTGTATTTTTGACAAAAACACTGAACTCCTTTTTTAGTTTTTGGTCCAAACCACTTAGTAAATAAAACTTGGGAAAGACAACCTTCTTCAAATAAAATCCTTTTTAAATAAATTACATCTTCAAGATAGCTTCCATAATAAAGATTTCTTTTAAAAGAAAAATTTGGAGGAATTTTGGGAAGTCTTTTTTCCATTAATTTTTTAATTTTTTCTTGAATCTCTAAAATTTTTTTCTTTAAATTTTCAATTCGAGCTAAAAGCTTTTCTCTTTCTTTTTCTTCTTTTGTTTTTGGTCTAACAATAATAGAAAGAGAAAAAGAAGAAATTTTTGATTGTAAGGAATGTAAAGAAGGAATCAAAGTCAAGGTTTTCCATTTTTCTGAAAAGTCTTCAATGAAAATTTCTCCCCTTTCTTTTTCATCTAATTTTAAAGAATGAATTTCACATTTTTTTTCGTCTTTGCACAAAACAAAAACCACTTTAAATTCTTCTCCATCTTCTCCATCAAAAATTAATTTTAAATCTCCTTTTCCTCCAAAAATCCTATACCAATACCCAGACCAGGATTTTATTGAATAATTAAGATAAAATTCAGTTTTTTGGGTAGAAGGCAAAAATATTAAAGAAGGAACAACTTTTATATTTTTTAAGTTTTCGTTTTTGTAGCAAAATTTTTCTCCCAAATTGCAATCGTTTAAAAAAACAGCAATTAACCAATCGGTAAAAATTTGATTAAAATCTTCTTTAAAACCGTTCTTTTCAAGAGCTTCATTAATTGAGGGAATACCTACTTTTTTGGAATGAAGAGAATCAACTAAAATTTCTATTCCATAATGTTCTACTAAATATTGGACAAAAAGATTTATTACTCCATAATCTGATTTTTGATCTTTCCATTCTATCAAAGAGTCATTAGGATTATCTATAAATTGCTTTACTCTTTCTTTAAGATTGCTTTTTTGATATTCTTTGTCATATCCTAACAAAGTAGGAGCATATTCTGCTCTTGCTTCATTAAGCCAAATTTCTTCTTTTTCCCCTCTTAATCTTTCTTTTTGATTAAAAGTAATTAAATGCAAAAATTCATGAGCCAAATAACTCTTTATAATTTCAGATTTCAAATAAATTGCATTCAAATATACCATTTCTCTTTCATTTGATCTTGGATTTTCAACTTTTAAATATTCGTCACCGTTGTTAAAATACCCTCCCACTCCTTTTTTCATTTGGTGAAAAAAAATGGTAATTTTTTTATCGTTATCAATTCCAGGAGACCACTCCTTGCCAAAAATTGAAGTTAAAGTGGTATATATATTTTGGTCAAATTCTTTTGAGAGAGATTTTAAATTTTCTTTTACCTCTTTTTTTTCACCTTCTGTTAAATTTTGATACCAATTTGTCTCTACATAAAAATAACCATATTTTGAAATCTCAAATAGAGTACCTTCAACTTTTTCTCTTTTTTTGAAATCATAATCTTTGTCAACAAAAAAATTAACTTTTTGATTTAGAATGTCAGCTTTCAAACAAAGAGGGAAAAGTAAAGCAAAAACTATTAATAAAATTTTAATTTTTTTAAATAAAATTTTAATTTTTTTAATTTTTTCAAAAACAAACATATCACAAAATTTTACCAAAATTTACTTTTAAAAAAAAGAAAAAATCCAAAAAATTTTATTGGATAGATAGCGGTGGAGTTTTTGTTTTTTTGTTAATCTTTGCTTTTTAAATAATTTAAAAAAAACTTGGCCTTAAAAAGAAAAACAAAAGAGAGAAAATTTCATTGAGAAAGTGAATTCATTTTCAATCTCCATTACTGATATTTAACTATCAAAAATTATAAAAATTTTGTTAATTATTGTCAAAAAATACAACATTTTTGACATTTAAATGTCAAATAATAAAATTAAAGATAATAAACTGGATAAAGTAAATCCTTGAGTAAGAATATAACCTCTTTATGGCTTGATTGTTTTTTCTAACTTTATTTTCTCTCCACCAATGATTTAAAAAAAGAAAAAAACAAAAAGCCTCGGCTGAAAGCCGAGGCTTTTTGCCGCCCACAAGGAGAAGCGAAAATTAGTAACTAAGAGTAGCTCCATACACGGTCACAGAGTCACAAGCTTTCAATCCAGTTATCTCAGTTCCACCTGTTGGAGTGTAGCTGTAGGTCAAATGACTGTCTCCCCAGTAAAGCTCATCAGTACCAGAAGTATCACTGCTATCATATCCTTTCTCTCCTCCAATGTAGGTTGAAAGTCTGGCAGTAGTTTGAGCAGGATTTGACTCACCAGCTTCAATAGCAGTAGTATCTGCTTTTATCACATAAGTCTTTGAAGCTCCAGCAGCTATCTCTTCACCAGGGCTGATATTAAAGATAATTTCAGTAGTTGTAGGTCCAGCAACTGTATCTGAAGAAGTGGCAATTACAGTATCGCTTTCATCGTATAATTTAAACTGGCTAACCTGACTAGTAGCACTACTTACTCCAGTCAAACTTACCGTCAATTTCAATTGAGTCAAGGTCAAAGCTCTAGTGCCTGGATTTTCAATTGTGTATTTAGCAATTGGTTCTTGTGTGGCTGGCACACCGGTTCTGCTTCCATCCCAACCACTTACAGCACTCACCTCAGGAGCAGTATCTGTAAACAAGAAGTAATTAGAGGCAGTACTTGTCACAGTAATACCGCTACTCATTAAACCAGTTGAAGAGTAAATCTCCATATCGGTGGTGTTAGCAGATTTCACCTTAATTCCACCAACTGACTTTGAGGTCAAGGTTCCAGAATCTGTGATATCAGCTTTTACTGTCAAAACTTTTGATTGATCAGCAGGTAAGTTCAAATCCAAACCAGTAATTACTGCTTTACCATCAGTAATTGGGGTTCCTCCTGAATTCAACAAGGTGTCTCCATCGTAAAGATATACCTTAGAAATGTTAGCTGCAATACTGGTAGTGGTGTTCCACTTAGTAGAAGAAGCTGAAGTCAACTCTAAGGTAATCTTTTTCAAGGTCAAATCTTCATAAGAAGCCTCAAATTTGATTTTATTCAAGACAACTCCAGAATCTCCAGCCAAAATAATCTGTGAAGAAGGAGCATCAGCAGATCGAGAAATTGTCACTGAAGGAGTTCCAATAGTTACTGAACTTGAAGTCACATTGCTTGTAGGTCCTGAGGCATCCTTTCCGGAATCAACACCATAAGCTGTAATACCACTTTGTGGAATGTAGACATAGAAGGTTCCAGTAGAAGCATCAGTGGTAATGTCTGCAAATACTTTCAAGATCTCACTGGTGTTTTTAGCAATCGTCCAATTCACAGTTATCGTGTCTCCTGCGCTTGAAGGAGTGCTTACAGTGCTTCCCAATTGAGTTCCATCTTCTTTAGCCAAATACACATTCTGAATTCCAGTAGTCGTCGCATACTTTATCTTAATGCTAGACACTCTAATATCATCTGCTGAAGAAGCTCCTAAAATGAATTGTCCAACCTGGACATTTGTCTGACCAGTAGCCACTCTCTTTCCAGTAAATGAAGCATCTTTGTTAACACTCAATTCTACTCCACCAACACTTAAGGTATTAGCGGGATAGACACTAGAAGAGTCTGGCAGGTAAGTGTAGTCATTCGTAGAGTATCTCTTAGCATAGAACTTTCCAACATAAACAGTATAACTGTTTCCAGAAGTGGCATTAGCTGAAACGGTTCCCAAAACCTCTATTGTCTTTGTGTCTCCAGACTCTAAAACAATATAAGTTGAGAGATTCTGAGTGTCTAAATTACTGGCATTGCTGATAGTACTAGTAGTTTGCAATCCAGTGTCATCTGCTGAGACTGACAAATAGGTGGTGCCAGTGTCTGCGTCTTTTACTTTTATAGTTCCTGTCAATTTTGTTCCTGAATATTGAATAGCAATATTCATTTTCCTTATCTCTAATTTTTCACCCACTGCTTTCAAATCATATTTTGCCAAAACAACATCTTGACTACCAGGAGAAACTTTTCCAGTTGGAGAAGTCGCAGATTTTGAAACACTCAATGTTCCCTGTTTAATTCTAAAGTAACCATTATTCTCTACCGCAGGGAAAGCATTGTCGCCGTCACTTACTGTTGGCACGACATAAGCTCCGGTTGTCTTTCCTTTCACCATTACATCATAATCATTTTGAATTTGGACCCTAAAGTAATGAGTAGAACCATCTTCAACATCTACTTTTACTGTCAAGTCTTTACTCAATCCTTTTCCAATCTCATAAGGATTATCTAAATTAAAGGTGACATATCTATCAACTGCTTTTTCAGCGGTAGCTAACAAATCTCCTTCTTGGCTATAAAGTTTGAAGTTCTTTAAATCTTTCTCTTCATTAATAGTTCCTTCAATGTAAAGAACTAACTTTTCAAGTTGGACAGCCTCTTTTGAATTGCTTTGAGTAAATCTGAATTTAGCAATAGTCACTTCAGTATCACCTACTTCTACATTACCTGATCCAGAAGTTTGAGCTTCAGTCAAGCTCAAACCTCCAACGCTCTTTGGAGTAATTTGAACATTTCCCAAAGAATCTGATCCATCAGTAATACTCATTGTATTGGAAACAATCGGGAAAGTGCCATTAATTGTTACATCTCCTGATACAGAAATGTCATCTGCTGAAGCCACTTTAAAGTTGAGGGTTCCAGACTCAGCTGAACTACTAATATTGGCTTTAATGGTAATTGTCTTTGACTCTCCTTTTTTAATTTCCAAATCATTTTCTCCAAAATCAATGATTGCTTCTCCTTCATCAGTTAAGGCGGTAACAATATTTCCTAATCTATTTCCCTCATCATCCCAGGCACTTACTCCAGTAATGTTAGTATTGGCAATATAACCTCCTCTGGTGACAGTAATTCCAGTTACAGTAACATCGGTTCCCTGAGCAGTCAGTTTTAACTTTAAGATTGGATTATATAGAGAACCGTCTGGAATTACAGCAGCAGAAGGAGTATCTTCTGCCAATTCCACATTTAATCCTTGAACCTCAGGTTGCTCTTCTTCATGACAAGCAGAATCATACCAGTAATAACCTGCAGCGGTACATTCATCTTCAGTGGTAATCTCGTCAGCAGATTTTTTGACACAGCTTCCATCTACACATTTGTAACCTAAATTACAATCAGCATCACTCTGGCATTCAACTTGAGGCTGTTGGGGTTGTTGAGGTTGAGTAGCTTCTGCTGAGGCTAATAATTCATTTAATTTGGCTCTGTTTCCTTTTCCAACATAACCTGTACAAGCTACTTCATATCCAGCGTAGGCTGAAATGTCATCTTTATATTTTTGACAAAAAGCAATCACTGCATTTTTGGTTTTAGTACCAAAATATTCTGTTCCGGTCCAACTCTCGTGATCTGGTACTTCCACATCTAAAACTTTTTTCAAATAGACAACATCAGGATCAGACATTCCATAAGAAAGATTCTTTTCAAATCTAAATCCAGCTGGAATTCCTTCATATTTTGTCTGAGTAGTTCCTGTGGTTCCTCCTGTAGTTCCTGTCATTTGTTGTAATTGGCTCTGCAATTGATTCAAGGTTGCTGTCAATTCTGCAATGTATTCTTGCAATTCCTCAGTGGTACATTTTGAAAGGTCTTGTCTGCATTCATCACTAATTGCTCCAAAAGCAGTGCCAGCCACTAAGGCTAAAGCAAAAATACTAAAAACAATTAATAATTTTTTAAGATTACTCATAAGTTTGTTTTTTTGACCTTTTTAAAGTCGCGCTCGACCTTTTAAAAATTTTTAACCTTTATTTTGCGCCTTACGGCACAAAATAAGTTTTGGCGCGACTACTTTTTAGTCGCGGCAACCTCTTTTCCCGCTCTTTGCAGAGCAGGGAAAAAACCGCGACTTTATTTCCTTTATTATTATATTCTTTTAATTTTACTGATTTTCCAACCATAATTCAAGGGCTTTTTGATATTCTTCTTTTTCTGCTAATTTTTTCATCTTATTTAAAATTTCTTTTTGTTTTTCATTCAAACTTCTTTTTTCTAAATCAGAAATCAAATTCTCGCATTCTATTTTAGCTGAAATTTTTTCTAATTTTTCTATATTTTCTGGAGAAAAAAGAGGCTCTTTTGTTGCTAAAGATTGATTAAGTTTTTTAATCTTCTCTGTAATCTCTTTTGTTTCTTTGATAATCTTTTTTCTTACTTCTGGTTTTGTTTGGCTAAAGTCTAATTTTGCCAATTTCCTTGTCACTTCAGAAACATTTTTTTCTACTATATCAGCTAATTTTTTTAAATTTTCCTTTTTATTTTGAGAAAAAGTTATTTTAGGAAGAGGCTCTGTGGGAAAACTTTGATAGGTAAAGTAAACATTGAATAAAACAAAAATACTTGCCATTCCTAAGGCTAACCATTTTAAAAAGTCCTTTTTAAATTGAAAAAAGAAAGAAGGACTTTCTCCTAAAATTTTCTTTTGAGTCAAAATTACCCATTCTCTATCTGGCTTTATCTGAGAGAGTTTTTTCAAATTTTGAATGATTTCTTTTTCCTCCATTACTATTAAGACGCTTTTTCATCAATTTTGTTACGCTAATTCTTTTTTTAGTTTCTGAATTGCCCGATGAATTAAAACCCTTACCGCTCCCTCACTTTTTCCTATCATTTGGGATATTTCCTTTATAGAAAACCCATCTAAATAATACCAGACAATTACATTTTGATATTCTTGGCTAAGATTTTTTAAGGCTCTTTTTATTCTCTCCAAATCACTATCTTTGTTTGCTTTTTCTTCTAAATTTGTTTTAGGATCAGAAAGAGGAAGTTCTTCTATAGGGACAAAATTCATTTTTTTTCTATAATAGTTAATAACTAAATTCTGAGCGGTTTTGTATAAAAAAGCCTGAATATTTTTGATTGGATTTCCTTTTTTTTCTCTAAATTTTTCCCAGGTTTTTAAAAAAGTCTCTGAAGTTAAATCTTTAGCGGTTTCTTCACAATTAACCTTTAAAAAAATAAAACGGTAAATTTTTTCAATATATTGATAATAAATTTTGGTAAATTCCTTTTTTAAAAACTCTAGGTCTTTCATAGGAAATTTGTCCTAACAATTTACCGAATAATATGTCCTACTCTTATCTCCAATTCTCTTTACCTTTCCCTCTTTCACTAACTTGGCAAAATCTCTCCTTAATGTCCTTTTACTAACATGAGGAAAAAGGTGTTGAATTTCCCAAATTTGGACTTTTTCTTTTTGGCGCAAAATTTCCAAAATTTTCTCTTGCCTAATTTTTGACCTATTAAAAAAATGATTTTGGGGATTTCCTAAATTTTCAAAAATTTCTTCTTTCTTTTTTGAAATTTCATTTACTTTTTCTCTTATTTGTCTGTATTGCTCTTTTAACCTTAACACCTTTTCTGTCTTTACCCAATTTTGACTTTTTACAATTTCAAAAAAAGAATCTAAGATTTCCAAATCTTCTAAAAGAGAATTTTTGGGGATTTCTTTTTTTAAACATTTAGCCAAAATTTCATCACCCAATTCTCTCATTTTGTACCTAAGAGGATCTTTTTTGGGGAAAAGCAAAGTTAAATGATAAAGCTCGGTTGTCAAGCGAACAAGATAGTTTTTTTCTAACATTCTTTAATATTAACTCAAAAGAACTAATAGGTCAAATAGAAATTGTCCTATTTTTGTCCTAAATTTTATCAATAATTAAGTGAAGGAACCAATTTAGCGTATTGAGAGAGATTTTCCAATTCTGCTGGGGTCAAATCTTTTGCTTTAGAAATAGCTTTTTCAATCAATTCTACCGAAAATTCCATTTTTTCACCCAATTGAATCCAGTGATAGCCTTTTTCCCTGGCTAAATAATCTTCAATATAAACTTTGTGTTCTGGAGTTAATTTAAATTCCTGAGGGTGGTTTTTTAAATATCTTTTTAATGCTCGTCTTGCTAAATGAGTAATTCCTTCTCCAAAATTTGCTTTTTCAATATAACTTTTAATTTCTTCTTTTTGCTCTTCTTCTTCTTCTTTTTTTTCTTTGGTTGCTAAAATTTCTTTTTTTTCTTCTTTGGACTTTTCAACCTCTTGAGAAATATCTTTGGAAAGAGAACCCAAAAAAGCTAAAAAATTATCCCAAGAACTAAAAATTAAATTTTTCATTTGGTTAAAATAAGCTACCAAAGAAAAGCCAATAGTAAATCCTAAAATAGCAACTCCTAAAATTAGCAAAAAATAATTTCTTTTGGCTCTCTTTAACCAGTTTTTAATTTTTTTAAGCGCTAAAACCTTTTTTAAAGGAATTGTTAAAGATGAAACCTTCATAAAATTTTTAATTTTTTATAAAATTTGTGACCTTTAATTTTTTAATCATTTTAACATATTTTGTCAGTTTTTAAAAATTGTAAACCGAAATCAGACGTTTTGTAAATAGAAATCAAAAAGGGGATTGATTTTGTTTTAAAAAAGATGATAAAATTTAAAAATTGAAAAAGGTTTTCATTTTTAAAAATTTTAAAAAATAAAAGCTATGAAAAAAATAGGTGTTGGAATTTTGGGAGCTACAGGAATGGTCGGTCAAAGATTTTTACAACTTTTAATTTCTCATCCTTATTTTGAAATTAAAAGTTTGATGGCTCAAAAAGAATTTGTTGGAAAAAAATTTAAAGATGTTTGCAACTGGATGATCTCAAGAGAAATTCCAGAAGAAATAAGAGAAATGCCAATTAAGGGAGCTTTACCAGAAGCAATTAGTGAAGATGGGGTGGAAATTATTTTTTCTGCAGTGCCTGCAAAAGTTGCAAAGGAATTAGAACCAAAATTTGCCTGGGCAGGTTATAAAGTTTTTTCTAATGCTTCAGCTTTCAGAATGGAAGAAGATGTTCCTCTTTTAATGGTAGAAGTCAATCCTCAAGATTTAGAGTTAATTGAAAAACAAAAAGAAAAAAGAGGATGGAAAGGATTTATTGTGACCAATCCAAATTGCACTACTATTATTTTAACTTTAGTTTTAAAACCTCTTTTGGATGCCTTTGGAATTGAAAAAGTAATTGTTTCTACAATGCAAGCTCTTTCTGGAGCTGGCTATCCAGGAGTACCTTCTTTAGATATTATAGATAATGTTTTTCCTTATATAGAAAACGAAGAAGAAAAGGTAGAAACAGAACCACTAAAAATTTTAGGAAAAAAATTTCAAATTTCTGCTTCTTGTCATAGAGTAGCAACAAGTGATGGACATTTGGAAGATTTACACATTTCATTTTCAAAAAAAGTAAATATCAAAGAGGTCAAAGAAGCTTTGGAGAATTTTAATTTAAATTTTAAAAAATTGCCAAGCTCTCCAGAAAAATTAATCATTGTAAGAGATGAAATCTCAAGACCTCAACCAAAACTTGATAGATTAGCAGGAAATGGCTTTTCAGTAACTGTAGGAAGAATAAGAGAAGACAAAGCTTTAGAAAACGGAATCAAAATGAACATTTTTGGTCACAACACAATCAGAGG
>CAZKFX010000018.1:0-23492 GCA_964552375.1 uncultured Candidatus Saccharibacteria bacterium | reverse complement strand
CTCTTCTTGGTCCAATTATTGAAATAACCCTTTTTATTGGAATTTCTATTGGTATTTTCAAGCTTCTTTCTATAAGCCAAGGAAGCCTTTTTTCATGAAAATCTCTTATTATGGTTGCTATTTTTTCTTTATTTATCATAAGTATTATATAGAAGGAAACTTTTTTAAAAAATTTCCTCCTGCCTTGATTATTTTACCTAATTGCTCAATGTTTAGCAACTCAAAGTTTCAACAATCAAAATACCGGTTAAAGATTTTGGGTGCATAATTTGTTAAGATAGCATTTTAAAAATTTTAGCAAAGTTTATCTATAAAAATACAATTTTTTTTCAAAAAATCCAGATTCTAAATTAAATTTTTTTTGACAATTCTCACAAGTTATAATTATTCTAAATAAAGAATACTCTGAAATGCCAAAGCTAGCTCTTTTTATTTTGCCTCCACAATTGGGGCATCTCACATTTTCTTTTGCCCAACAAAGCAAAGGATAAAAGAACCAATTTCTTAATTTGAAAAACAAAGGAAGAAGCACAAAAAACAAAAATGGCCATAAGATCAGAACCTCCCAGTGTCTGTATACCCACTCGCCGAAAATATAAGAGAGAATAACTTGAATACAAATTCCTATCAGTCCCATTATTAAAACAAAAATACCTATCCTTCCAAAAGAGAAAAGAATTTTCCTTAATGGGAGTATGTAGCTAATATTTGCATATTTTTTTATCTTTGTTGGAGCCTCAATAACAATACCTCTAACTCTTATAGAATTAATAAACAAAAATAAAAATAAAACTCCTCCTGTAATCCATCCTATCGGTGATTTAGTTTGAAAAAGAGAATAAAAACCTCCTATAAAGTTAAGAGCAAGTCCCAAAGAAAAACACATACCTCCTGTAGGGATAATAGAAATATTAAAAATCCTTATGGTTTTTGGGTATTCTCTTAAAATTTCTGGATTTATTAACTCTCTAAATCCTTTCATCCCTAATTTTTGAAGGAGAACTTTTGTTAGAAAATACCAAACAAAAATTGAAACAATTAAACCCAAAAAGGGAATTGGAATTAATTTTTGTTCTACAAAAAAAAGAAAAAGAGGAGAAAATGCTATTAAAAGAAAATATACATTTTGAAAGCTTTCTAGTTGTTTTTTGTTAAAAGGTTTCATAATTTTTCTTTATAACATACCCTTAATTCAGTTTCAGGTTATTAACTTTTTACAAGAGGAATTCTTTCTTTCACTGAATTTTTTCTTTCTCGCTAAAATCGGTTGTTTTTTAACTTAAGAAAATTTAAATTGTCCAACTAAGAAAATTTAAATTGTCCAACTATGTCATTATCATATTCCTAGAATAGATATTTTAGGTAAATTGCTTGCAAAAAATTACAATTTTGATATAATAGGTTAGTTATTTAAGAAAAAAATGAAAAATTTTTTAAGTTTTGTCTGGGAAATAATAAAAGTAGTTGTTACTGCTTTAGTGATTGTTTTGCCTATTCGCTTTTTTTTATTTCAACCCTTTTTGGTTTGGGGGCAATCAATGTCTCCTTCTTTTGAGACAGGAGATTATTTAATTGTAGATGAAATTTCTTATCGTTTTCAAGAACCAAAGAGAGGAGAGGTAATTGTTTTTAAAAATCCCTTAAATCCTCGCCAAAGATTTATCAAAAGGATTATCGGATTGCCAGGTGAGACAATAAAATTTAAAGAAGGAAAAATAATAATTTCTAATAAAAATGGAGAATTTATTTTAGATGAATCAAGTTATTTGCCCCCTTATGTTATGACAGAACCAAGGACATTTGAGAGTATTACTTTAAAGGAAAATGAATATTTTGTCTTGGGAGACAACCGCAAAGATTCTGCAGATTCCAGAATTTTTGGTCCGGTGCCACGAAAATATATTATTGGAAGAGTAATAATTAGAGCTTGGCCATTTAATAAAGCGAAGTGCTTTTTAAATCCTGTATATTAAATTATGGGAAGATTGAAATTTCAAACACCTACTGGAATGCATGATATTGTAGGAGAAGAAGAGAAGTATTTTCAAAAGATTTTTGATATTTGCCAAAAAATTGCTAATTTTTATAGATTTGAAAGAATTGAAACACCCATTTTAGAACAAACAGCTCTTTTTACCAAGGGTGTAGGAAATGCTACTGATATTGTCCAAAAGCAAATGTTTACCTTTAACTCAAATGGAGACAGTTTGACTTTAAGACCCGAAGGAACAGCCCCAGTAATGAGAGCCTATTTGCAACTTGGAATGAAAAGTCTTCCTCAACCAGTAAAGCTTTGGTATTTTGGACCTTTTTTTAGAAAAGAGAGACCTCAATTTGGAAGATTTCGCCAATTTTGGCAATTTGGTTTTGAAATAATTGGTAATAAAAGTCCGGTATTAGATAGTTTAATTTTGCAAATTTTTTACAATTTATTAAAAGAGTTAAATTTAAAAGATTTAATTGTAGAAATAAATAGTATCGGTTGTTCTAATTGCCGACCTCACTTTAAGAGAGCTCTATTAAGTTATTTTAAAGCCCGCCAAAAGAGTTTATGTCAAGATTGTAAGAAAAGATTAAAAGAAAATCCATTAAGAATTTTGGACTGCAAACAAGAAAAATGCAGACAAATAATTTCTCAAGCTCCTCAAATACTTGATTATTTATGTGAAGAATGCCATAATCATCTTAAAGAAGTTTTAGAATTTTGTGATGAAATTTCAATTCCTTATTCTTTAAATCCTTATTTGGTAAGAGGACTGGATTATTATACAAAGACAACTTTTGAGATATTTGAGACAAAGTCTGAAAACAAAAATTTAGCCCTTGTAGGAGGAGGCAGATATGACAATTTAGCAAAAATTTTAGGAGGAGTTTCTACTCCTGCAGTTGGAGGAGCTGGAGGAGTAGAAAGAATTGTAATTTTAATGAAAAAACAGAAAGAAAAATTGAATTTATTTTATCAACCAAAAGTTTTCCTTGCCCAATTGGGAAAATTAGCTAAAAGAAAATCTTTAATTTTATTAGAAGAATTCAGAAAGTCAAAAATTTTAGTGGGAGAATTAATAAGTAGTGAATCTTTAAAGAGCCAATTAGATAGGGCTAATAAAATGGGGGCAAGATATGTCCTAATTTTGGGTCAAAAAGAAGCCTTAAGAGATGAAATAATAATAAAAGATATGAAAACAGGGACTCAAAAAACAATTAAATTAGATAAAGTGGTAAAAGAAATAAAAAAAAGATTAAAAAATTATGCCAGTGAGAGTTAAAAAAAGAGGAAAAGAAAGCCCTTTGGCTTTGGTTAAGCGATTTAACAAAGCAGTCAAACAAAGCGGTATTTTGCTTAGAGCAAAAGAAATTATGTTTAAACAAAGAGAGAAATCAGAAGAGCTCAAGAAAGAAGAGGCATTGTGGAGATTAGAAAAGAAAAAAGAATATGAAAGATTGAAAAAATTAGGGAAAATTTAAAAAATGTTAAAAGAAAAAATCAAAAAAGATTTAATTTGTGCTTTAAAAGAAAAAAAGGAATTGGAGGTTTCAGTTTTGAGGCTTTTGTTAAATTCCATTTCAAACAAAGAAAGAGAAAAAAAATATAATTTAATTAAAAATAATCCTCAATTAAAAAAAGAAGATTTAGAAAAAAAGTCTCAATTGGAAGATAAAGAAATAATTGATGTGGTTTTTTCAGAGTTGAAAAAAAGAAGAGAGACTATTTTGGAATTGGAAAAATCTGATAGAAAAGAGCTTTTAGAGAAAGAAAAAAAAGAAATAAAAATTTTAGAAAAATATCTTCCAGAAAGATTGTCAGAAAAAGAAATTGAAAAATTGGCTAAAGAGATAATAGAAAAAGTAGGAGCTGAAAGTTTAAAAGACATGGGAAAGGTAATGAAAGAATTGATACCAAAAGTAAAAGGAAAAGCAGAGGGGAAATTAGTGAGCGAAATTGTAAGAAAAATTTTAACCTCTTAATCTTTTATGGGAAAAAAGGAAACCGTCTATTTAATTGTTTTTTTAATTTTTATTTTAGCTCTTTTGGGAGCTCTTTTTGTTTGGCCCAAAAATTTTAATTTTCCTTTTTTACCAAAAAAAGAATACAAATTGGGATTAGATTTAAAGGGGGGAGTTAGGCTTTTATATCAAGCTGATCTTTCAGGAATTCCAGAAAACGAAAGAGAAAGTGTAATGTTAGGATTAAAAGATGTAATAGAAAGAAGGATAAATATTTTTGGAGTAAGAGAACCAAGAATTCAAGTTCAAGGAGAAAAATTAATAGTAGAACTGGCGGGAGTTTATGATCCAAAAAAAGCAATTGAAGAGATTGGTAAAACCCCCTTTTTAGAATTTAGAGAAGAAAGAGATGAAAAAGAAAGAGAAAAACTTTTGTCTCAGTTAAAAGATAAATTAAAAGAAAGATTATCACAAAAAGAGTGGGAAGATTTAGAAAAAGTAGGAGAGCAATTTCCCTTTCTTTTCGTAGAAAAAGCAAAAGAACTAAAAATAGATTTTGAGGACCCCTTTTTTAAAAAAACTCCTTTAACAGGGAGATATTTAAAAGGAGCAAAAGTAGATTTTAATCCAACTACTTTTGAGCCCGTGGTTTCTCTTCAATTTAATGAAAAAGGTGCCAAAATTTTTGAAAAATTGACAGAAAAAAATGTAGGAAAAAGATTAGCAATTTATATTGATGGAGTCTTAATTTCTTCACCTGTTGTAAAAGAAAAAATTTCAGGAGGCAGAGCTTTAATTGAAGGAAATTTTACTGCAAAAGAGGCAGAAAAATTAGCTTCAAATTTAAATGCAGGAGCCTTGCCCGTCCCAATAAGTTTGTCTTCCCAAGATGTAATTGGACCTACTTTAGGAAAAGTTTGTTTGGAAAAAAGCTTAAAAGCCGGAATTTTTGGTCTTTTAGCAATTTTCATTTTTATGATCTTGTTTTATAGAATGTTGGGTTTAATAGCTAATTTAGCCTTAATAATTTATGTAATTTTTGTTTTGGCTATTTTTAAGTTAATAGGGGTCACTCTTACTTTAGCTGGAATTGGAGGTTTTATTTTATCAATCGGAATGGCTATTGATGCTAACATTTTAATATTTTCTAGAATGAGAGAAGAAATGAATTTAAAAAAGAGTTTTTCTCAAAGTTTAAAAGAAGGATTTTCTCGAGCCTGGCCAGCAATTAGAGATGGAAATTTTACAACTTTACTTGTTTCTTTAATTTTATTCAGCTTTGGAACCAGCTTTGTTAAAGGTTTTGCGACAACATTGAGTATTGGTATTTTAACCTCTCTTTTTACCGCTTTAGTAGTGACAAAATATTTTTTAAAATGTTTTGAAGGAACAAAATTGGAAAAAATAATTTGGCTTTGGAAATGAAAATGATAAATTTTACAAAATTTAAAAATCTTTATCTTCTAATTTCAGCAATTTTAATTTTTTTTTCCATTTTTTCATTAATAAAATTTGGATTAAATTTGGGAATTGATTTTACTGGAGGAAGTTCTTTGGAAATAGAGTTTTTAAATGAAAGACCTCCTTTAAATGAAATTAAAAAATCTCTATCTAAAATTGATTTAGGGGAGTTTTATTTAAGGGGAGTTGGCAAAAATGGAATAATTTTGGAAATTGAGAAAAAAAATATTAACCCTGATTTGAAAGATAAAATTTTAAAAGAGATAGAAAAATTTGGTAAAATTAAAAACCCAAAAGAGACATTTCATTTCAAGTCAATCAGTCCTACAATTGGAAAGGAGTTAACTCAAAAAGCCAAAATTTTTGTCTTTTTGTCAGTTCTATCTATTTTAATTTATATTGCTTTTGCATTTTTTAAATTAAAAAAACCAATTTCTTTTTGGCAATGTGCTTTAATTTCTATTTTGGCTCTTTTTCATGACATTTTAATTCCTTTGGGTTTACTTTCTTTTTTAAAAATTCCAATTAATATCCCTATAGTTGTTGCCCTTTTAACTATTTTGGGATATTCTATTAATAATACTGTGGTTGTCTTTGATAGAGTTAGAGAAAATTTATTAAAAGAGAGAAAAAGTAAATTTGAAGACACAATTAATCTTTCTCTTTGTCAAGTTCTTACTCGTTCTTTAAATACCTCTTTGACTACTTTATTTGTTTTAATTTCAATATTCTTTTTTGGAGGAGAAACTCTTAAATATTTTGCTCTAACTTTAATTTTAGGAATTATAGCTGGTACCTATTCTTCTTTATTTTTAGTAACCAGCCTTTCTATTGAATGGGCAAAATGGAGGCAGAATTTTTAATTTATCTAAATTTGCTTTTGAGTTATTTTTGGCAATATATAAAATCTTGGTATTGGTTATTTTTGGCTTTAATTTTAGTTTTTCCCAATTTTAAAAAATTTCCTCGTTTGGGATATTGGTGGCATTATTGGAGATATCAAACAAGATTTACTCCTGCTCAAACTCCCAAAATAGTTGAGATAATTTTACCAAAAGAAATTGTCAAACCTATTTCTGCAATGGAAAAATGTTTAGAACAAATATGGAAAGGCTTTTATGAGCCTCCTTATTTTTGGGAATTTTGGTGGCAAGGAAAACATCATCCTATGGATTTTCAATTTGAGATAGTTTCAGATGGAGGAAAAATTACCTTTTATCTTCGAACAGTTTTAGGATATAAAATTGATGCTTTAAAAAGAGCAATTTGGTCACATTATCCTGAAATAGAATTTAGGGAAACCGAAGATTATACAAGGAAAATACCCGTGGATATAGAGAGAAAAGGATGGGAATTTAGAGGAGCTGATTTTGGACTTGAAAAACCTGATATTTGGCCAATTGCCACCTATTTGGATTTTGAAAAACAACCTGAAGCTCTTCCGCCTGGCGAAGAAAGAAGAAAGGTAGACCCTATGTCAATGCTTTTGGAAATTTTAACTCAATTGCAACCCGGTGAAAAAATTTGGATTCAAATTAAACCTTTTCCAATTGGGGGAGAAGAAACCCAAAGTTATGTTAAAGCTGCTCAATCTTTAAAAAATAAAATTGCCCAGAGAAAAGTTTCAAGAGAAAAATCATGGATTGAGTCATTTTTTGATGCTTTAATATCAATAATAGAAGGGAAAAGAGAAAAAAAACAAGAAAAAACAAAGATTGAATTGGAAGCTCCCGAATTGAGAATGACACCTAGAGAAAGACAAATTTGTGAGGCAATAGAAAGAAAATTTTCAAAGTCTCTCTTTTTAGTTTCTTCTATTAGATATATGTATTTTGCTAAAAAGGAAGCAGCATTTCCCCATAGATGGAGGCAAATGTTAAATTTTATAGGTTCTTTTGCAGTAGAAGATATGAATTCTTTTAAAAATGTAGTCCACACTTATACTAAAATTATCAATCCTCCTCCTCTTAATCTTTTTGATAAAAGAAGGCTTTATGTAAGAAAGAGAAGGTTAATAAGATTGTATCAAAATCGGTATGAACCCAGATATCCTTTAGATGGAGATTATAGATGGGCTTATATTGTTTTAAGTTCTGAAGAATTGGCTACGCTTTTTCATTTTCCTACAAGAGCGGTAGCTCCTTCTCCTGGAGTAAAAAGGATTGAGATTAAAAAAGGTGAAGCTCCTCCTGAAGTGCCAATGGAATAAAATATGCAAGAAATTACTTTTATTGGTAAAACCACCTTCAGGAATGAATTAAAAAAATTTGGAATTAAAAAAGAAGATAGAAAAAAACATATTTTAATAATTGGAAAAACAGGAATGGGTAAAACAGAATTGTTGCTTAATATGGCTTTCCAAGATATAAAAAAAGGTTATGGTATAGGTTTTTTTGATCCCCATGGAGAGGCGGCAGAAAGACTATTGGATTTTATTCCTCAAAAAAGAATTAATGATGTAATATATTTTAATCCTGCGGATTATGATTTTCCTTTAGCCTTTAATGTTTTTGAAAGAATAAAGCCTCAAAGGAGGTATTTGGTGGTTTCATATTTAATTAATGTTTTCAAAAGAATTTGGTCTGATGTTTGGAGTAGTTCTTTAGAATATATTTTAGGAAATTGTATTTTGGCTCTTTTGGAATATCCCACCTCAACCATAATAGGAATTTATAGAATTTTGACAGATGATTTTTATAGAAAAAAGGTTGTAGAAAAAATTACAGATCCTTTAGTAAAAAGCTTTTGGCTTCAGGAGTTTCCAGAATATTTTGAAAGGGAAAAAGATACAATTTCAACGATAAAAAACAAAATGGGACAAATAGTATTTAATCCAGTAATCAGAAATATTGTGTGTCAAATAAAATCAAAAATTGATTTTTGTGATGTTTTAAACAAAAGAAAAATTTTGATTGCTAATCTTTCAAGAGCTAAAATTGGAGAAGAAAATTCAGAACTTTTAGGTTCTTTTTTGTTTTTGAGAATACATTTGGCAACCTTGAGAAGAAGCAGTCTCCCACCTCAAAAAAGAGAGGATTTTTATTTATATTTAGATGAATTTTACCATTTTGTCAGCAAAAATTTTGCTACCTTTTTAGCTGATGCGAGAAGATATAATGTGAGTTTAACACTTTCTCACCAATATTTTGGTCAATTGGAACAAATTACTCCTTTTGGAAAAAGTGAAGAATTAAAAACAGCTTTATTAGGAAATGTAGGCACAATAATTTCTTTCAGAGTAGGAGCTGAAGATGCTAGTGTTTTAGAAAAAGAATTTGGTTTTGAATTTAAAGCTTCAGATTTTACTAATTTGCCAAAATATGAAATGTATGTAAAATTAATGGTAAATGGAACAGCGACAAGAGGTTTTTCAGCAATTAGTTTACCACCAATTCCCACACCAAAAGAATCTTTTAGAGAAAAAATAATAAAGGTCGTCAGGGAGAGGTATACCACTCCCCGAGAAATTGTGGAGAAAAAAATGAAAAAATTAGTTCCACTATGATAAAAAAAATCAAAGATTTTGATGTTTTTGAAAAAAGGATTTTGTTAAGAGTTGATTTTAATGTGGATTTAGATGAAAAAGGAAGAATAATTGATGATTTTAAAATTGAAAGGGTTTTGCCTACCATAAATTATTTATTAGAAAAAAAAGCAAAGGTAATTTTGATAAGTCATTTGGGAAGACCAAAAGGGAAATTTGATAAAAAATATAGTTTAAAACCAATTGCTGAGAGATTAGAAAAGCTTTTAAAAAGAAAAATTAAATTTTTACCTGATTGTATAGGTCCTAAAGTAGAAAAAGTAGTAAAGTCAATGAAAGGAGGAGAAATTATATTATTGGAAAATGTAAGATTTTATCCTCAAGAAGAAAAAGGAGACATAGAGTTTGCTAAAGAATTAGCAAAATTGGGACAAATTTATATTAATGATGCTTTTGGATGTTCTCATAGGGCTCATGCAAGTGTTTTTACTATTTGTCAATTTTTACCTTCAGGAATGGGACTTTTAATGGAAAAAGAAATTAATACTCTTTCTCAAGCTATAGAAAAGAAAGTTCCTCCCCTAGTAGCTGTAATTGGAGGAGTGAAAATGAAGACAAAAATTGGTTTGATTGAAAGTCTTTTAAAATCTGCTGATGAAATAATTGTCGGAGGAAAAATAGCTTATGAAATTTTAGCTGCCAAAGGACTTTGTTTGAGAAGTTATGTTCCTGAAGAAGGGGTGGAAAAAATTCTAAATAAAATAAACATTACTAATCCTAAACTTCATTTACCAGTAGATGGAATTGTAGTTTTAAAAGAAAAAGTGGAAGGCTATTGCAGAAATGCAAGTTTGGGTCAAATAAGAAAAGAAGAAGAGATTTTAGATATTGGCCCAGAGACAATTAATATTTTTAAAAGAATAATTCAAGAGGCAAAGACAGTTATTTGGAATGGTCCTTTTGGAAAGTTTGAGAAAGAAGAATTTGCCAAAGGAACTTTAGAAATTGCTGATGCTATAATTAAGAGTAAAGCTTTTTCTATTGTGGGAGGAGGGGATACCTGCACTTTTTTAAGAAAGTACAATTTGATAGACCAATTTGATTTTGTCTCAACTGGAGGCGGAGCAATGCTTACTTTTTTAGAAGGAAAAGAATTGCCAGGTCTTAAAGCTTTAGAAAGTTGAGAAAATTTTTTTATGACTATTAAAAATCTTAAAAAGCTTGCCAAAAGATTAAAAAAAGCTATTGAAAAAAAAGAAAAAATTATTCTTTATGGAGATAGTGATTTGGATGGGGTCACTTCAGTGACCATCTTAAAAGAAACCATTGAAAAACTAGGCGGTAAAATTTGCACAATTTATTTTCCCGATAGAGAAAAAGAAGGATACGGTCTTACTAAAAAAGCTTTAAATTATTTAAAAAAATTTAGCCCTGCTCTTTTAATCATTTTAGATTTGGGAATGAGTAATTTTGAAGAAGTAAGGGAAGGGAAAAATTTAGGTTTTGAAATAGTTATTGTTGACCACCACGAACCGTTAGAAAAATTACCCAAAGCTGACATTTTAGTTAATCCAAAGCAAAAAGGCGACAAATACCCTTTTAAAAAATTGGCAACCGCTGGAATAATCTTCAAACTTTCAAGTTTGCTTTTGGGTAAAAAAATGTCTCAAGAAAAAAAGAAGGATTTTTTACAATTGGTGGCTATTGCTACAATTGCTGATATGATGCCTCAGATAGGAGAAAATAAAATTTTAGTTAAAGAAGGAAAAAAATACATTTTAAATTCCAAGAGACCTGGGATTTTTTCTTTTTTTCAATTACCAGAAATTAAAAAAATAAAAAAATTAGACGATAAAATTTCAAAAATGATTTCTATTTTGAATGTAAGAGAAGTAGAAAAAGGCTTTCCGGCTTCTTTTAGATTGTTAAATACTTCTTTTCCAAAAGAGATAAAAAAAATAATTAAAAAAATTTTAAAAAAACACAGACAAAGGAAAAAGAAAATTGATAGAATGCTAAAATTGGTCCAAAAAAAAACCTCAAAAAATTCTATTGTGTTTTTTGGAAAAGAGGATTTTGAATATCCTTTAATTTCTCAAGTAGCTTCTTTAATTTGTCAAAAATACAAAAAGCCCACTTTCATTTATAAAAAGCTTAAAAAAGAAAGCATTGGAAGCGCCAGAACTCCTTCTAAAATAAATGTTATTGAATTGCTTAAAAAATGCCAAAAATATCTCTTGAGTTTTGGAGGTCATCCTTCAGCTGGAGGTTTTAGGATAAAGAATGAAAATTTGGAAGAATTTAAAAAATGTCTTCTTTTAAATTATGAAAAAAATCATCATTTACACTGACGGAGGTTCAAGAGGAAATCCAGGCCCTGGAGCTATTGGAGTAGTTTTTTGTAATGAAAAAGGAGAAATTTTAAAAAAATATTCAGAATATTTAGGAGAAATTACTAACAATGAGGCAGAATATGAAGCTATAATTTTTGCTTTAAAAAAATTTAAACAACTTTTTGGAAAAAAACTGGCAAAAAATTCAGAAATAGAAATAAGGTCTGATTCTGAGCTGGTAATAAAACAATTAAACGGAGAATATAAGATTTTGGATCCTAAACTTCAAAAATTATTTATTACTCTTTGGAATTTAAAATTAGACTTTAAAAAAATAAAACTAAAATTAATTCCCAGAGAGAAAAATAAATTAGCAGACAAATTGGTTAATCAAATTTTAAATAAAAAATCCCAGTAGGTCTATAAGCCGAATTCTGTCTCGCTAAAAAGCGAGGGTGGTGATCTATCTGAACTTTGGGTTTCCCCAAAGTTTAAGCGGGCTACCAAAATTTGCCCTTGCACCCGATAAGGATTTAGCCGTATCAGTCTGAAGTTACCTTCAGAATTCTCCTTAAAATAAGGAGATCTTCTGAGTCACCTCAGAAGACGTTTCTTTTCGCACCTCGCCATCACTGGCGGTGGGTGTTACCCACTATCTTTAATGGGTGTTCGGACTTTCCTCCCCTTGTTAATTTAACAAGGAGCCACCACCCGACCTACTGGGACCAAATTATAAAATATCCATTTTAAAAATAAAAGTCAATTTTTTAACTTTTTAAACTCTAATTTGGCCTTCCCCTCTTATTATCCATTTATAAGTAGTTACAGCTTCCATTCCCATTGGTCCTCTGACGCAAAATTTTTGAGTAGAAATGCCAATTTCACCTCCCATACCAAAGCAACCACCATCAGAAAATCTTGTTGAGGTGTTGTGAAAAACACAACCAGCGTCAACCTCTTTCAAAAATTGCTCTGCCATCTTTTTATCTTGGGTAATTATTGCTTCTGAATGTCCAGTGGTATAATGGTTAATAAAATCAATTGCTTCTCTTTCGTCCTTTACGGTCTTTATTGACATTCTTAAAGAGAGAAATTCTTTGCCAAAATCTGTAGCTTTTGCCCTTTTTAAAAAAGGATAATTCAAATTTTTTAAAATTTTATAGCTTTCTTTATCAGCTAAAATTTCTACCTTATAATTTTTAATTTCTTTTGCTAATTCTTTTAAAAAAGTCTTTGAAATTTTATAATGCAAAATTAATGTATCTAAAGCATTACAAACAGAAGGTCGCGAAACTTTAGCGTTAATTACAATTTTTGTTGCTATTTTTAAATCAGCTTCTTTATCAACAAAAATATGGCAAACCCCAGCTCCGGTTTCAATTGTTGGAACCAAAGAATTTTCTCTTACAAAATCAATCAGACCTTTTCCTCCCCGAGGAATTATTAAATCAACAAATTCTTTTGCTTTTAAAATTACTTTTATTAAATCTCTTTCTCTCTCTGGAATTCTTAATACTAAATCTTTTGAAAAGTTAGCTTTTTCAAGAGCCTCTTTAATTAAAGCCACTAAAATTTTATTGCTCCTTTCTGCTTCTTCTCCTCCTTTCAAAACTACAGCATTGCCTGCTTTCAAACAAATACTTGAAATTTCTATTGTCACATTAGGTCGAGACTCATAAATTACAGCAACTGTTCCCAGGGGCACAGAAATTTTCTCAAGTAATAAACCATTTTTTAATTTCCTTTTTTCCAAAATTTTTCCTAAAGGGTCTTTTAATTTTATAATCTCTTCAATTCCTTTTACCATATCTTTAATTCTCTTTTCGTTGAGTAAAAGACGATCATATTTTGGTGATTTTGGATCCATTCTTTTTAAATCCTTTTGGTTTTCTTTTAAAATTTCTTTAGCCCGAGAAAGTAAATTTTCTTTTAAAAATTCTAAAATTTTATTTCTTTCAGAAAGGGTAGAGAAAGCCAATTTTGATTGAGACCTTTTTGCTTTAGACAAAAGATAAATCAATTTCTTTTCAGTCATATTTTAATTTTAATTTTTTATTTTTCTCAAAAGCCTTTTTTGCAGCTTCTTTGAAAATTTCAAAAATTTTCTTTTCTTTGAGGGCCTTTAAAAATTCAGAGGTTACGCCTCCCTTGGAAGCTACTTTTTCAACTAATTTTTTTGGATCTTTTTCTTTCTCTTTTTCTTGAAAAAAGAGAGCTCCAGAAAAACTTTTAATTAAAAGAGGCAAAATAAATTTTCGAGAAAATCCTAAATTTTCAAAGCTTCCCAAAATTAATTCCTCAAAAAAGTATAGATATCCTGGTCCACATCCTGAAATCAAAGTTGCTTTATCAATCAGATCTTCACTTTTTACTCTCTTTGACTCTCCCAATTTTTCAAAAATTTTTTTGACAAATTCTCTTTCTT
The DNA here is from genome assembly GCA_964552375.1 of uncultured Candidatus Saccharibacteria bacterium. Classification (GTDB taxonomy): domain Bacteria; phylum Patescibacteriota; class Minisyncoccia; order Minisyncoccales; family CAZJYT01; genus CAZJYT01. The sequence goes on along the minus strand of CAZKFX010000018.1, from coordinate 9,844 downwards.
TTTTGTTTAGTCCTTTATCTTTCCAAACTATTGTTCCTTTTCCTACTTTTATCATCAAATTTGGCATTGCCCTAACTATCTTTTTTACTTTTAAAACCCTTTCAAAAAATTCAATATCTATCCCTGCCAAAACTGAAATCAAAACCCTTCTTTTAGAAAATTTTACTTTTTGAATCAAAGAAATCAAATCTTGGGGTTTAATAGCTAAAATTAAAAAATCACTTTTTTCTATTAATTTTTTAATTTTCTCACTTTTGACATTATATTTTTGGCAAATTCTCTTTTCTTTTTGCTTTTCTTTTTCACATATTAATAAATTTTCCTTTTTTATGAGTTTTTTTTCTATAATTTGAGACAAAATAGCTTCTCCAATTGTTCCACAACCCAAAATGCCAATAGTAAATTTAGCTGACATAAAAATTGATTTTAAAACAAAACCAAATTGTCTGCGTGGACGACCTCTTTTGGGAAATATTCTTTTATCTTTTCTTTATTTAAAAAAGAATTCAAAACACAAAGCTCTTTTGAAGAATAATTCACCTTTCCAATGGCAAATATTTCTCCCCAAATATCGCAAATGTTAATAAAATCTTTTTTTCTAAAAAAACCTACCACCTTTTTAATGCCAACCGCTAATAAACTTTTTCTTGAAAAAAGAGCTTGTTTTGCTCCTTCATCTACAAATATTTTCCCTTGAGAAAGACTTGCCACTAACATTCTTTTTTGTCTTTCTGAAAGAGATTTTTTTGAAGGTAAAATTTTTGTCCCAATTTCTTTACCCAAAAACAAATCTCTTAAAGAGTTTTTCTTTTTTCCATTGATAATAAAAACCTCTATTCCTCCCAATGTTGCTAACTTTGCTGATCTTAATTTTGAAACCATCCCTCCTCTTGAAATAGGACTAAATCTTTGAAAGCAAAATTGTCTTTCAATCTCTTTGTTTACATTTTTAATTTCTCTTATTATTTTGGAAGAATCAAAAGACTGATAAATACCATCTACATTAGAAAGAAAAACCAATTTGGAAGAATTAGTAATTAAAGCTACAGCTGTTCCTAAAGAATCGTTTTCTCCAAAGTTTTTTTCATCAAAGACTAAAGGATCATTTTCATTAATAATGGGTAAAATATTCTTTTGTTGAAGAAATTTTTTAAGTAAATTTTTTAAACTCTCACATTTTTCATAGGAGACAAACATATCCTTTTGTAAAAGAAGCTGGGCTACCTTTAAATTAAAAGAGCTAAAAATATCTTTATAAAGGCTTATTAAATCTACCTGGCCCATGGCACTTGCTACTCTATAATCGTAATTTTGATTTTTTTCTTTTACTATCTTTTTTCCAAAACCCCTGGCTCCCGAAGAAACAATATAGAAAAAATACCCTTTCTTTAAAAGAAAAGAAATTTGCTCTCCCAAATGAAAGATCACTTTTTTGTTAACTCTCAATTTTTCGTTTAAAATCACCCTTGTCCCAATTTTTAGGGTGGCTATTTTCATATTATTATTTTAACTTTTGTTTTTATTTTTTCCAAAACACCTTATGCAATATTTTTATCTCTTGCAGGAAATTTTCTATTAAGTATGATATAATTATAATTTGATGATTAAAAAATGGGATTTCTTTCTTTTTTAAAAAGGGAAAGTCCCGAAATAAAAGTAGTTTTAGATATTGGGACAAAAGCAATAAAAGGTTTAGTTTTAGAAGAAAAAAAAGATAAGGTTTTTTTGAGAGGAATGGCAAAAGAATATTACGATGAATATAGACCCTTTTTTACTCTATTTTTTGAAAAAGAGATATTAAAGACAGCTTTTTTGAGTGTAATATCTCAATTAGAAAAGAATATAAAAGGAGAAAGGGTATCTTTAATTTTAAATTTAGGACCTACTTTTTCCATTTGCAAGATAAAATGGATAAGCCAAAAAAGAGAAAAGCCAAGGATTAGTATTTCTCAAAAAGAAAAAAAAGAAATTTTGAAAAAAATAGAGGAAAAAGCCAAAAAAGAAATTTTAAGAGAGTTTTCTTTTAAAAGAGGAATTTTAGCCAAAGATCTCCAAATTTTGGATTTTAAAATTTTAGAGGAAAAAATAGATGGCTATTTGGTTCCAGATATTCAAGGTTATAAAGGAGAGAGGATAGAAGTTAAGGTTTTTTTAATTTTTGGTTTGAGAGATTATTTGAATTTTTTTGTCTCGCCTTCTTTTATTTCAAATCAAATAAAGTCAAAAAGGTTAATAATTTCTTGTCAAATTAATGGGTTATTGTATTTTTTATCAAGGTTTAAATTAGAAGGATTTTTTTTAGATGTAGGTGGAAAAATTACTCAGATATTAAAAGCAAAAAATGGAAAATTAAAAGAGGTTGCCGAAATCTCAGTTGGAGGAGAAGATTTTTCTAAGGAAATTGTAGAAAATTTGGGAATTTCTGAAAAAGATGCCAGAATTTTAAAAGAAAGATATTCTGAAAGAAAAATAAGCGAAGATTGCCGACAAAGAATTAAAGAATTTCTTGAAATTCCTCTCAAAAATTGGCTAAATGAAATAAAGGAAGTATTGAAAGAGTCAAATAAAGAAGTTTCAAAAATTTTTCTTTTTGGGGGAGGAAGTCTTTTGCCAGAAATTAAAGAATCTTTAGAAAATGAAAATTTTGAGGTAGATTTTCTAAAGATTCCAGATTTTAATTTGCCCTGCCAATTTTTACCTTGTATCTTAAGTTATTATGGCACAAAAAGTTTTTGATATTTTACCACCCAAAAAGAGAAAGAAAATTATAATAAAATCTGAAAGGAAATTTCCAAAAAGTTTTTTCTTTTGGATTTTTTTATTTTTTGTTTGTTTGATTTCTTCTTTCTTTTTTGCTTCATTTTATTTTTCTAAAGCAGAAATAGAGATTTACCCTCAAATTAATGAATTAACCTTTGAGACCAAAATTGAAAATTTAAAAGGACAAATAATTGAAGAGACAAAAGAAAAATTATTACCATTTTCAGCTAGTGGAGAAAAGGTGAAAAAAGAATATGCCAGAGGAAAAATTAGAGTTTATAATAAATCTTCAGAATCTATCACTCTAATTAAAAGAACTCGTTTTCTTTCAGCAGAAGGCAAACAATTTCGGATTTTAAAACAAATTACAATACCTCCAAAAAGTTACTTAGATGGAGTAGAAGTGAAAGCAGAAGAACCAGGAGAAGAATACAACATTCCTCCTACTACTTTTTCTGTGCCAGGTTTAGTAGGCACCAATTTATATTCTTTGGTTTATGGAGAGTCTTTTACCAAAATGGAAGGCGGTTTTACTGGAAAAGTAAAATATGTTACTAAAGAAGATTTGGAAAAGGCAAAAAAGGCAATTTTGGAAAGAGCTTTTGAATACGGAAAAAAATCCTTAAAAGAAAAATATTCTAAAGATTATGTTTTATTGGAAGATTTATTATATCAACAAATAATAGACAAATATCCAGTAGGTCTTACTGGTCCGGGAGCAGAATTGAGTATTTTTTATTTTAAAGCTAAAGTAAAATCAAGAGCTTTGGCTTTTGAAAAGAAAAAAATAAATGAGTTTTTAGAAAAATTTTTATCAGAAAAAATCCCTCCTTCTCAAAAGTTAATTAAAAATAGTGTTAAGGTAAATTTTTCTGTTTTAGAAAAAGACCTTAAAGAAAAAACCGCTACTCTTTCTTTAAATATTTTTGCAAAAGCCTATTTTCTTCCCGATTTTTCAGATTTGAAAGAGAAAATAAGAGGAAAAAATTTATCTCAAGCAAAAATTTTTTTGGAAAGCCAATACAATATCTTAAAAGCAGAAATTAAAATTTCTCCCTTTTGGGTAAAAAGTTTGCCAATAAAAAAAGAAAAAATTAAATTCAAATTGAAAATTTAAAAAAAATTTAAACTAAGACTTTTTTTCTTTCGAGGTGTCAGTTTCCTTTGGTTTTGGTTTTTTGTGTTTTGGAATCTTTTTCCCTTCAATTATTTTTTCTGAGACTAATAAATTGTAAACTGTCTCTGAGGGTTTAGCTCCTAAAGAAAGCCAATGTTGAATTTTATCTTTTTTTAAGACTTTCTCTTTTGTTAAAGGATTTAAAAAGCCTACTTCTTCTACGAAATTGCCTCCAGTGGGAGGATTTTTCTTTTCCGTGACTATAATTTTAAAACAAGGTTGATTCTTTTTGCCAATTCTCATTAGTCTAATTACTAACATATAAAACTCTTTTTCAAATTTTCTTTTTTTATTCCCAACCTTTTGATTTTAAAGCATTTTTTGCTGCTTCAATTTCTGCTTCTTGTTTTGAAGTGCCCTCTCCTTTTGCTACTAATTTCTCTTTCAAAAATACTCCTACTAAAAAATGTTTTTTATGATCTGGACCCCATTCTTTTAAAACCTTATAAGTGGGGGTAACATTTTCTTTTTCTTGGGCTATTTCTTGAAAACGAGATTTAGCATTTTTAAAAAGATTTTTTTCAATAATTTCAGGGAGTTTTGTTATTAAATATTTTTTTATAAATTGTCTGCATTTCCGATAACCTTTATCAAGATAAAGAGCGCCAAGGAAAGCTTCAAATGTATTAGCTAAAATATACATTCTTCCTTTTCCAAATTCTTTTTCCTCGCCCTTAGAAAGCAACAAAAAATCATTAAATCCTAATTCTTTTGCTACTTTAGCTAACATTTTTGAATTTACCAAAGCTGCTTTCCAATGGGTTAATTCTCCTTCTGATTTTTCTGGATATTTTTTATATAAAATCTCTGTCACAATAAATCCTAAAACTGCATCACCCAAAAATTCTAATCTTTCGTTATGGGGAAGAGAAATTTGGGGATGTTCATTTAAATAAGAGCGATGTAAGAAAGCTTCAATTAAAATTTTTTTGTTTTTAAATTTCAAATTAAGCTTTTTTTCCAAGACACTGAAATCTTTCATAACCTTTTTTTATAAATTGTTCCCAAAACTCCATTTACAAATTTTCCTGAATTTTCACCTCCAAATGTCTTTGCTAATTCTATTGCCTCATTTATAGCAACTTTTGGTGGAACTTCTTTTTTATTTCCATATAACAATTCCGCCACTCCTATTCTTAATACATTTCTGTCTATTAAAGTAATCTTTTCTAAAGGCCATTTAGAAGAAGTTTCCTGTATAATTTCATCTAACTCTTTCAGGTGAGAAATAATTAAATTAACCAATTTATAAATAAAAGGCTTTTCAATCTTTTTCTTTGTTTTGATTTTTTCAAGGTTTCTTTTTAAAATTTTTTTTAAATCTTGCTTTCTTTCACAACATTCCCATTCATACAATGTCTGCAAAACAATTTTTCGCGCTATTCTCCGGTTTGCCATATAATTTTTAGATTTAAAAGAGCTTTAAATCATTTTTTAACTTCTTTCTTTTCTTTAATTTCTTTCTCTCTTTTCTTTTTTTCTTTTTTATCTAATTTTTTTAAAACATCAATTACTTCTCTTCCTTTGTAGTATCCACAATAAAGACAGACACGATGAGGCAAAACCATTTTACCACATTTGGGGCACTTTATCAAATGAGGCCACTTCAAATAAATATGCATTCTCCTTTGTTTACATTTTGATTTTGTAAGTCTATGTTTTGGAACTCCCATATTTTTAAATTCTCTAACTATAAAAAAAAGCGAGAGAGGGGAATCGAACCCCCGACTGTTCCTTGGCAAGGAACCGTTTTTCCACTAAACTACTCTCGCTTAATAATTTTTATTTTATCAATTTTAAAAAAAGTGTCAAATTTTTGCTACTCTAAATTTAAAGATAACTCCCATTTTATCAATTCTTCAACTTGTGTCAATTTTCTCTCCAAATTGGGATGAGGACGCTTGTTTTCTGTAAAACATTTTTCTTTTATCTGATTAATTTGCTCTTCTATTTGTGTTTTGAATCTATCAAAAATTGCTTTTTCTTGAGGAGCCTTTTCTTTTAAAGAAGTAATTGAATTTATCCCCATTTCTAAAATTCTTGGAGGAAGATTAACAGAGAAGAGGGGAAGATATTTAACATAAGATGAAGGCTGAGCTTTTCCTTTTTCAAATTTTATTCCATATGTTAATAAGGTGCCACTGGAAGTATTTCTTTCTAAAAGTCTTTTTTGTTTTTCGAAAAGCGAAAGCGAAAAGGGAGGGTTTACTGAGACATCAATAGTAAAGTCTATGTTTCCTGTTTTTTTATTTACTACAAAAAGATCAACTTTATTTACTCTATCATCATAAAGAGAAGTTCTCAGAACTAAAAAATTATCTCCTAAAAACTTTTGGAGCAAAAGACAAACAAAAATTTCTCCTTTTTCTCCTTTTCTTTCTTTTTCTATTTTTTCTATTTCCTCTAATGTTAATTCTCTTTTGTATTGATTTCTCTTTACTTCTTTTAGTGTTTTTATATCTTCATTTACTCTTTCTTCAGAAAGAATATCTTTGAATTTTTTCATATCAATTCTCAAATTTTCATTTACTGGCACTCCCACTTTTCTTAAATTATTAACTTGCTCCCTTAATAACCTTTCTAATTTATTATTTTCTTTTTCCTCTTTTTGAAATCTTTCAAAATTTTCAATTCTTTTTTTTCTCATGAATTTGTTTGAAATTTTTTAATTTTTTGTTTTCTTTGGTAGTAATTTATCAATCTTGTGGCATGAATTCTTATAAAGCCAATTGAATTTTGAGGATCAAATCCCTTATCAATCTCCATACTTGATTGTTCTTTATTATATAAAGAAAAAGGCGATTGTCTGCCAGTAATGATTACATTTCCTTTATATAAGGTTAATCTTACTTTTCCACAAATGAATTCTTGAGTTTTGTCAAAAAAAGTTCTTAAAACCTCCATTTCTGGAGAAAACCAAAATCCAAAATATACCAACTGGGCAAACTTTGGAATTAACATGTCTCTCAAATGCATTACCTCTCTATCCATAGTTAGACCTTCCAAATCTCGGTGTGCTTTTATTAAAACCGTTCCTGCTGGCGTCTCATAAACTCCTCTTGATTTTATTCCCAAAAATCTATTTTCTACAATGTCTATTCTTCCAATTCCATTTTTTCCAGCCAAATCATTTAAATAAGTAAAAAGTTCTAAGGCTCCTTCTTTTTCAGTTCCGTCTGTTAAATTTTTCACTTTTTTTGGATTTCCTTTTTCAAATTCTATTTCAATTTCTGTTTCTTTTTCCGGAGCCAGTTTTGGAGAAACACTCATTTGAAACATTTCTTCTTTTGGTTTTGTCATTGGATCTTCTAATTCTCCTCCCTCAAAAGAAGTATGCATAATATTTTCATCTATACTCCAAGGTTTTTGAGTGAAATTTTTTGGAAAAATCCCATGCTTTTTAGCATATTCAATTTCTGATCTTCTTCCTTTAAATTGGCTTAAAAATTCTTTATCTTTCCAAGGCGAGATTATTTTAATTTGAGGGCAAAGGGCAAGATAAGTTAACTCAAATCTTACTTGATCGTTTCCTTTACCTGTGGCTCCATGGGCTACAGCTTCAGCTTTTTCTTTTTTGGCAATTTCAATTTGAGTTTTTGCTATTAAGGGTCTTGAGCAAGCACTTCCCATCAAATATTTTCCTTCATAAACCGCATTTGCTCTAATTAAAGGAAAAATAAATTCTTTAACAAATTCTTCTTTTTTGTCTATCAAATAAAATTTTGAAGCTCCACATTTTAAAGCCCTTTCTTTAATTTCTTTGAAATTTTCTTTTTGTCCTAAATCAACAGTTAAAGCTATTACTTCATATCCTTTTTGAGCTAACCAATGTAAAATAACTGAGGTATCAAGTCCTCCACTATAAGCTAAAACAACTTTCCCTTTTGCCATCTTTAAATAGAGATTTTTCTCAAAGCCTTTATTCTTTCTTCAATAGGAGGATGAGTCATAAATAATTTTAAAAACCAACTTTCTGCCTTTTTTCCTTTAAAAGGACAAATAAAAAACAAATGGGCAACAGAAGGATTTGAAACTTTTGACAAGCTATTGTCTCTTGAGATTTTTTCTAAAGCCCTTGCTAATCCTTCAGGATTTTTGGTCAAAAGAGCACCAGTAGCATCAGCTAAAAATTCTCTTTTTCTTGAAATTGCCAATTGAATTAAAGTAGCTGTCAAAGGAGCCAAAATAGCAGCTATTAGTCCTAAAAGAATTAAAATTCCATTTCCTTCTCTTTCATCTCTTTTCAATCCTCCCCAAAAAGCAATTCTTAAAAAGAAATTTGATAAAATAGCAACAAAGCCAACCAAAGTGACAACCATTGTTTGCAATAACATATCTTTATTTCCAATATGAGCCAATTCATGAGATATTACCCCTTCTAATTCTTCTTTTTCCAATTTTTCTAAAAGCCCTCTGGTTAGAGCAATTGATGCGTGATTTTGATCTCTTCCAGTAGCAAAGGCGTTTGGTTGTTCATCATCAATAATATAAATTTTTGGAGTAGGCAAATTAGCTTTTTTGGCTAAATTTTCAACTAATTGATAAAGCTGAGGATTTTCTTTTTTTTGAATAGGTTTTGCTTTGGTAATACTCAAGACTATTTTGTCTGAATACCAATAACTTAAAAAACTCTGAAAAATAGCAAAGACTACCGCTATCCATAAAATAAATGAATTTTGCAACAAATAACTAAAAAGCCAACCTAAAAAAATAACAAAAATTAAAAAAGAGGCAATTAAAATCCAAGTTTTTTTGATGTTTTTTTTAGCTTGATTGTATAAATTAGACATTTAAAGAGTTTAAGATTTTATGCCCTCGAAGGGACTCGAACCCTTATCAGAAGCTCCGCAAGCTTCCATTTTCTCCAATTAAACTACGAGGGCGGAGAGTTTTTAGTTCTTTTTCTTATATCAAATTTTTCTTCCCAAATCAAGTCAGAAAAGTCTTCTTTTTTCATTCTTTGGAGAAAAATTATTCCATCTAAATGGTCATTTTCGTGTAAAATTACTCTTGTCTGAAAAGGATGAATGGTTTTTTCTGTTTTTTCTTTGCCTTCCAAATCTAAATATTTTATTTTCAAATAATTTGGTCTTTCTACTTTTCCATAAAGAGTAGCATAAAAGACACTAAGACATCCTTCCAAATCAATGTTGGTTTCTAAAGAGCATTCTAAAATTTTTGGATTAATATAAGCTTTAAATCCAATATTTGGAATTTTTTGAGAATACCTTTCATTAGATTCAATATTAATCACAAAGACTCTTTTTAAAATTCCAACTTGGGGAGCAGCTAAACCTACTCCTCCATAATATTTCATTGTTTCTTTTAAAATTTTTACTATTTCCTCTGCCTCTTTAAGATCTTTTACTGGTTCTGATTTTAAAAAAAGAACTTTTCCATCTTCCTTTCCTACTTGTTTTGGCAAAATAACCTTCATATTTTTTTATTTTAAAAATAATTTTCAAAAAAACAATAAAGGCAAATTCTAACAAGAGTCAGATCCTTGTAAATTTTTTGGTATAATAATTAAATTTCAGGAAAGCTGGTTTTTTAAAAAATGTATACCAAGTGCTTGAAATTTTGAAAAACTTCAAGGAACTTTTCAGTTTAAAGATAAAAATAAGGAATTAAATTTTTAATAGCTTTTTGCTAAAATTTTTTTTAAAAAATGGCAAGGAGGAGGAAAAGAAAAAAGGAATTGAAGGTAATAATAAAAAAGGTAACAAAAAGAGGGAGAAATTTTTGGATTTGGTTTAAAAAATCTTTTTTGAAAAAGAAAAAGAGAAAAAGAAAAAAACAAAAAAAGAATTTGAAAGAATTGAATTTCCTCTTTTTCCTTCTTTTTTTTGGTTGGCAAGTAAAGTTGGCTTTTGTCAAAATTAAAAAGAAAATCTTTTTGCCATTTAA
>CAZKFX010000017.1:0-23864 GCA_964552375.1 uncultured Candidatus Saccharibacteria bacterium | reverse complement strand
TTAGATATAAAAAGGCTTTTTCAGCCTTGAGGGTAAAAAGAGCAATCTTTATTCCTTCAATTACTTCCTCTGCAAAGTTTTCTAATAAGAATTTATCCTTAAAAACCCCTGGTTCTCCTTCTGCTCCATTACAAACCACATATTTTTTCTTTGCTTTAGCTTTTTTCACCATTTCCCACTTTAACCAAGTGGGGAAATTAGAACCACTTCTTCCCAAAAGCTGACATTCTTTTAATTTTAAAATTATATCTTCCATAAAAAATAAAAAATCTCCCTCTTTTATTGCCTTTATAAATGAAAAATTCTTTTGTTTCAATAGTAAGAAAGACAAAAAGCGAGTTTTTCAATATGCTTTCTTGTTTTTTATCTAAAATATTTGTTATGATATTTGATAAAAGAAAACTTTTTATGGATTTAAGAGAAAATAAAATTTGTCAGCTTTTTGGAATAAAATATCCCATTATTCAAGGCGGAATGGCTGGAATTTCAGAGTCAAATTTGGTCTCTGCTGTTTCTAATGCTGGAGGTTTAGGGACTATTGGGGCAGGTGTGATGCCTTCTGAATGGTTAGAAAGAGAAATTAAAAAGACCAAAGAACTTACTGAAAAGCCTTTTGCGGTAAATTTATTTATGAGAGACCCAAAATTAAAAGAAAAAATAAAAATCATAATTAAATACAAAATCCCCATTGTTTTTACTGGAGGAGGAAATCCTCTTCCACTTTTTCCTTATTTAAAATCTGCTAAAATTAAAATTGTTCCTGTAGTTCCTTCACCAAGACTGGCAAAAAAAATGGAAGATAACGGAGCGGATGCAGTGGTTGTGGAAGGATTGGAAAGCGGAGGACATATTGGAAAAAATACCACTCTTTGTTTGGTGCCTCAAACAAAAGAAATTTTAGAAAAAATTCCTTTGATTTCAGCAGGAGGAATTTATGATGTAAAAACTGCAAAAGCTGTTTTTTTATTAGGAGCAGATGGAATTCAGATGGGAACGAGATTTTTAGCGACAAAAGAATGTCAAATCTCTGAAAAATATAAAGAGAGGATTTTAAAAGCTACTCCTGATGAAATTGAAGTGGTTTTAAGGTTTACTGGCCATCCCTTAAGAGTGATAAAGAATAAATGGGCCCAAGAAATGAAAAAATTGGAAGAGAAAAATCCTTTTCCTGAGGAAATAAAGGCAGAAAATATAGTAAGCTCTTTGGCAAGCTTTGATGTAGAAAATGTGCCTTTAATGGCAGGAATTTCAGCTGGTGGTATCTTTGAGATTAAGACTTGCAAGGAAATTATTGAACAAATAGGAAATTCTCTTTTTTCTTAAAAATTTATTATGAATCGTTTTTTGTCTCTCTCTTGCAAAATCTTTTTAAAACCTATTGTAGATAGGGTTTTAATTAAAAAAGTGGAAGGGTTAGAAAATGTTCCAAAGTCAAATTTTATTTTGGCTGCCAACCATCAAAGCCATTTAGATCAAATTGCCACCGGATATGTTTGTGTGCCGAGGAGATTTCATATGATAGGTCAAATTGACAGATATACTGGATTTTTGGGGATTTTAAGAGATATAATTTATAAGATAACTGGAGTAATTCCAGTAAATAGAAAGGACCCTCTTTCTAAAAAGAAAGCAATAGAAAAAGCAAAAGAAGTTTTAGAAAAAGGAGATATTTTAGTTATATATCCTGAGGGGACTCGCTCTCGGACCGGGAAACTTCAACCACCAAAACTGGGAATAGCCAAAATTTATTTAAAAACAGGAGTCCCCATTTTGCCAGTTGGAATTAAAGGAACTTTCAAATTGCTTCCTCCGGGAAAAGTTTTTCCTATATTTCAAAGAGAGGTTATAATTAAAGTAGGCAAACCTCTTTTTTTTATAAAAGAAAGAGAAAGAGCAAAAAATTTAAAAGAAGATTCCCCAGAATATAAAGAAATTTGTAAAAAAATTGCCCAAAAGGTAATGGAAGAAATTGAAAAATTGCTTTTATGATAAAAAAAATTTTAATTGCCAATAGAGGAGAGATTGCTTTGAGAATAATCAGAACTTGCAAGGAAATGGGAATTAAAACCGTTGCTTTATGTCCTTTTAAAGGACAAGAGTCAAATTTTTTAGAGACTCAATTAGCAGATGAATATTATTTTTTAGAAAGAGAAGGAGCAAAAGGATATTTGGATAAAAAGCTTTTAATAGAAATTGCCAAAAAGGCAAAAGCTGATGCTTTACATCCTGGTTATGGATTTTTGTCTGAAAATTGGGAATTTGCAAAGCTTTGTCAAAAAAATAAAATAATTTTCATTGGACCTCAGTTTTGGATTTTAAAGAATTTAGAAGACAAAATTAAAGCTAAAAAAATTGCCAAAAAGGCAGGAATTCCAGTTTTGCCAGATAGTAGAGGACCCATAAGGACAAAAAGAGATTTAGTAAAATGGGCAAGAAAGATTGGTTCCCCTTTTGTTTTAAAGGCTTTAAAAGGTGGGGGAGGAGTTGGAATTAGAGTCATAAATGGTGAGATTTCTTTGGGGCAATTGTTTGCTATATCTTTGGGAATTCAAAGACAGACAAATTTAGCCTTTTCTGACACCGATTTTTATTTAGAAAAATGTCTTTTGAAAGCAAGACACATTGAATTTCAAATTTTAGGTGATGGTAAAAATTTTTTACATTTGGGAGAAAGAGAATGTACAATTCAAAGAAGATTTCAAAAATTATTAGAAGAGGCCCCCTCTCCTTATATAGATGAAAAACTAAGAGAAAAAATGGGAAATTTAGCAGTAAAATTAGCAAAATCATTAAAATACAAAGGAGTGGGAACAGTGGAATTTTTAATGGATGAGAATAAAAATTTTTACTTTACTGAAGTAAATCCAAGAATTCAGGTTGAGCATCCAGTGACCGAAGCTATTACTGGAATTGATTTGGTAAGAGAACAAATTAGAATAGCTCAAGGAGAAAAAATTGGGTTTTCTCAAAAAGATATTTCTTTTTCTAATTGGGCAATGGAAATAAGAGTTAACGCAGAAGATCCTTTAGAAAATTTTAAACCTTCTCCAGGAAGAATAGAAAAATGTTTTTTACCAGGAGGGCAGGGAATTTTTGTTCATACATTTTTACACGACGGACAAGAAATTTTTCCCTATTTTGATCCTCTTTTGGCAAAAATAATTGGAGTAGGAAAAAATAGAAAGGAAGCCATTTGTAAATTAAAAAGGGCTTTAGATGAAATAGTTATTGAAGGAATAAAAACCAACATTCCTTTCTTTAAAAAACTACTCGAAGATGAAAGATTTTTAAGAGGCCATTTTTATACCGATTTTTTAGAAAAGAGTAAAATTTTAGAAAAAATCAAAATTTCTGAGGTTTGTAAAAAATATCCTTCATTAAAAAGGCAAATAGATAAAAAGGAAATAGCAAAAATTATTTATGAGATTTATTGTCAATTTAAAAAAACAGAAAGAGAAAAAGAAAAACCCTTTGTTTCTGAATGGCAAATGGCTGAAAGAATGAAAATGTTAAAAGATTATGAAATTTAAAATCAAAATTTTAGACAAAGATTATGAAGTTGAAATTAAAGAGGAAAAAGATGGAGTAAAAATTAAAATTGACAAAGAAGAATTTTTCTTTAAAGAAAAAGCAAAAACAGAAAAAAAACCTTCTTTTTCTCAAAAGAGAGAATCTGAGGAAAATGAAATTTTAGCTCCCATTCCTGGAATAATTAGTGAAATTTTTGTTAAAGAGGGAGATTTAGTAAAAAAAAATCAAAAATTATTAACTTTGTCAGCAATGAAAATGGAAAATGAAATTTTATCTCCGAGAGAAGGCAAAATAAAAAAAATTTTTGTAAAAAAAGACCAAAGCGTCAAACAAAATGAAATTTTGATTTTATTAGAATGAAAATTTTAGAATTTGAAAAAGTCGATTCCACTCAAAAAAAAGCAAAAGAATTGGCTCAAAAAGAAAAAACTCCTTGGTTGGTGGCTTTAGCCAAAGAACAAACAAAAGGAAGAGGAAGAAAAGGAAATTTTTGGTATTCTCCAAAAGGAGGACTTTATTTTTCTGTGATTTTGCCTCAAATTGATATTGACAATTTACAAATCTTGACATTTTTAGCTTCTTTTGTTGTTGCTAAAACAATAAAGGAAAATTTTAAATTAGAGCCTTTTATTAAACTTCCAAATGATGTTTATTTGAGAGGTAAAAAAGTTGCTGGAATTTTAACAGAAAATTTGATTTGTAATAAAAAAGTTAAAATTTCAATTATGGGAATTGGAGTTAATACTAATTTAGATAAATTTCCAAAAGAATTGAAAGAAAAAGCTACTTCTTTAAAAATAGAACTAGGAAAAGAGGTAGACAATCAAAAGATTTTAAGAGAGATTTTAAAAGGTCTTCAAGAAATTTTCCAAAAAGATTAAATAAAATATGCCTTTTGAAAAAGAGATTGAAAAATTAAAAAAGAAAAAAGAAGAATTAGAAAAGTCAGAATTTATTGAAAAACAACATCAAAAAGGAAAATTAACAGCCAGAGAGAGAATTGATTTACTTTTGGATCCCAAAACTTTTGTTGAATTAGACCCTTTTGTAGAAAGCAGAATTTCTCATTTGGGAATGGAAAAAAAGAAAGTTTTAGGAGATGGAGTAATTTGTGGATTTGGAAAAATTTCTGGCAAAAAAGTGTTTGTCTTTTCTCAAGATTTTTCTAAAATGGGTGGAAGTTTGGGAGAAATGCACGGTAAAAAGATTGTTAAATTATATCAATTGGCAAGAAAGGTAGGTTGTCCAATAATTGGAATTTATGATTCTGGTGGAGCCAGAATTCAAGAAGGACTTTTGGGATTAGATGCCTATGCCAAAATTTTTAGAGAACAAACTTTAGCTTCTGGTATTGTGCCTCAAATCTCTATTTTGGTAGGCCCTTCAGCTGGAGGAGCTTCTTATTCAATGGGGCTTTCAGACTTTGTTTTTATGGTAGAAAAAATCTCTTATATGTTTATTACTGGTCCTGAAGTAATAAAAAAGGTAATCGGCGAAGAAATTTCTTTTGAAGAATTGGGAGGGGCTAAAGTTCAAACCCAAAAAGCAGGTTGCGCCCATTTTTCTTTTTCTGAAGAAAGTGAATGCTTTAGAGCAGTGAGAAAACTTTTGAGTTATCTTCCCCAAAACAATTTAGAAAATCCACCTTTTCAAAAAGGAATTTTTTCTGAAATATTTGAACCATCAGATAATTATAGACTTTTAGAAATTATACCAGAAAAAGAACAAAAGAGTTATGATATAAGAGAGGTAATTTTTGAAATTTTTGATGAAGGTTCTTTTTTTGAAGTTCAGGCTGATTTTGCCCAAAATGTAGTAGTAGGATTTGCCAGATTGCAAGGTTATGTAGTTGGAATTGTGGCTACTCAACCAAAAATTTTAGCTGGAGTTTTAGATATTAATTCTTCAGATAAAATTTCTCGTTTTGTAAGATTTTGTGATTGCTTTAACATTCCTTTGATTAATTTAGTTGATACTCCAGGATATTTGCCTGGCAAAGAACAAGAATGGGGAGGTATAATTAGACATGGAGCTAAAGTTTTGTTTGCTTTTGCTGAAGCTACTGTTCCTAAAATTTCTTTGGTTTTAAGAAAAGCTTTTGGCGGAGCTTATATTGCTTTAGTTTCTAAAAAATTAGGATTTGATTATGTAATTTGCTGGCCACAAGCTCAAATGGCAGTAATGGGTCCAGAGCAAATGGTAAAAATAATTTATAAAAAAGAATTAGAAAAGGCAAAAGATAAAGAAAAATTAGAGAAAGAGAAAATTCAAAAATTAAAAGAAACATTTTTAGATCCTTTTGAAAGTGCAAAATTGGGACATTTTGATATGATAATTCATCCCAAAGATACAAGAAAAGTCTTAATTCAATGTTTGGAAAGTATTTTAAATAAAAGAGAACCAAGGCCTCCAAGAAAACACGGAAACATTCCTCTTTAATATGACCCAAATTGAAATTGCTAAAAAAGGTAAAATTAGTCCCCAAATGAAAATTGTTGCTGAAAAAGAGAAAATTCCTCTTTTAATTTTGAGAGAAAGAATAAAAAGAGGACAAATTGTCATTTTAGCAAACAAAAATCATCAAAACGTTTTACCAATTGGAATAGGTTTGGGTTTGGAGACAAAAATCAATGCCAATATTGGCACTTCTTCTTTAAAATCTGATTTAAAAAATGAATTAGAAAAATTAAAAACAGCCATAGATTCTGGAACAGATACCATAATGGATTTGAGTTTGGGTGGAGATATTGATTTAATTAGAAAGACACTAATTAAAAATTGTTCTTTACCTTTTGGCACTGTTCCCGTCTATCAAGCGGCAATTGAAGCTGGAGGAATAAAAAAATTGAATTTAGCAAATTATCTTTCTGTTTTTGAAAAACAGGCTAAAGATGGGGTAGATTTTATGACTGTCCATGCAGGAATTACTAAAAGAGTTTTTCCTTTATTAAAAAAAAGAATAATGGCTTGTGTAAGTAGGGGAGGATGTATTGTTTTGAATTGGATGCGTTATCATAAAAAAGAAAACTTTCTTTTTGAAGGTTTTGACGAAATTTTAAAATTAGCCAAAAAATATGATGTAGTCTTAAGTTTGGGAGATGGTTTAAGGCCAGGCTGTATATCAGATGCAACAGATAAAGCCCAAATCGAAGAATTAAAAACTTTAGGAAAATTAGCAAAAAGAGCAAAAAAATTTGGAGTTCAAGTAATAATTGAGGGACCGGGACATTTACCATTAAATGAAATTGAATTAAACATTAAATTAGAAAAAAAATATTGCCAAGGAGCTCCCTTTTTTGTTTTGGGGCCTTTACCTCTTGATGTTGCGGTAGGTTACGATCATATAGCAGGAGCTATTGGAGGAGCTATAGCTTCTTGGAAAGGAGCTGATTTTTTGTGTTATTTGACCCCAAAAGAACATATTGGTTTGCCAGAAAAAGAAGATGTTAAAGAAGGAGTAATTGTAATGAGAATTGCTAAAGAAATTGGAGAAATTGCCAAAAAAAACAAAGACTCTCTTTTAAGAAATAAAAAAATGGCAATAGCAAGAGAAAAATTGGATTGGGAAGAAATGTTAAAATATGCTCTTTTTAAAGAGAAATTTCAAGAATTAAGAGAAAAAGAAATTCAATCTATTCCTCAGCTCAAAAAAAATAGATTTTGTACAATGTGTGGAGAATTTTGCGTTTTTTTAAAAAAATTTTAAAAAAAGCCTTACATTCTTTCTGGAGCAGAAATTCCCAACAAATCCAAGGTACCCTTTAAAATAATTTTTGTCGCCAAAACCAAACCCAAACGAGCTCTTTTAAGTGGGAGATTTTCTGTCAAGACTTGACAATCTTGATAAAATTGATGAAAAAGAGTAGCCAAATTAAAAGCATATTGAGGAATCCTTTGAACTTGATAATCTTTAATGGTGTCTTCAATAATTTGGGGTAATTTTATTAATTCTTTCATTAGTTCTATTTCTTTTGGATGATTTAAAAGTTTAATTTCTTTTTTTCTGATTTTCATTTCTTTAATTTGAATTTTCCTTAAAATTCCAGAAATTCTGGCAAAGGCATATTGAATATAAAATACAGGGTTTTCTTTTCCTTCTTTTTTTGCTTTGTTTAAATCAAATTCCATTTGGGTTGAAAGAGATTTTGTGAGATAAAAAAATCTTGCAACATCAAGTCCTACCATTTCAATTAATTCCTCCAAAGTAATAATTTTACCCTTTCTCTTTGAAATTTTTTCTCCTTTAAGATTAACTATTTGAGAAATTAAAATATCCAATTTTCCTTTATATTTTAACATTTTGGCTATAGCTCTTATTTTAGCCACATGGGCTTGGTGATCTGCGCCCCAAATATTAATTATTCTTTCAAATTTCCTTTCAAATTTATCTTGATGGTAAGCAATATCAGAGAGTAAATAAGTTGGGGTTTTTCCTCCTTTTTCACTTTTAATGATAACCCAGTCTTTTTTGTCTCCAAAAAGAGAAGTTTTTATCCAAAAAGCTCCTTCTTTTTGATAAATTAGTTTTTTTTCTTTTAAAAAATTAAAAATCTTTTTAATTTTGCTTTTTTGATACAGACTTTCTTCTGAAAACCAATTGTCAAATTTAATTTTTAATTTTTCTTCAATAAAAAATTTGTTGTCTTTTTGAATTTCTTGAGCCAAAAAATAACCAACTTCACTATACAATTTTTCTTTATCAGTAATTTTTGATTTAAATTCCAAAATCTTAGATTGGAACTTTTCAATCTTTCTTTTTAAATATTCATTTAAATAGGCAGTTCCTTCTCCAACTGCAGTTTTCCCCAGCAATTTAATTTGATTGTTTACTTTAGCATCATTAATGTAATATTCTTTAATTACTTTAAAACTTCCTTTTTTAAAAACTCTGGCTAAAGTATCTCCAAAGAAAGCTCCTCTTGCGTGTCCAATATGTAAGGGCCCTGTAGGATTGGCAGAAATAAATTCTATTTGAATTTTTTTTCCTTTTCCAATTTTCAATTGAAAAAAATCTTCCTTTTTTTTCAAAATTTCAATTAATTTTTTTTGTAAATATTCTTTTGAGAGAAAAAAATTTATAAACCCAGGGTTTGCAATCTCAATTTTTTCAAAAAAAGAAAAATTTGAATTTTGGATTTCAGAAGCTATTAATTTAGCAATTTTTAAGGGTTCTTTTTTTATTTCTTTTGCCAAAATCAAAGCCAAATTTGTGGCATAATCTCCGTATTTTTTTTCTTTTGGATACTCAATTTCAAAAGAGATGTTTTTTATTTTTGGAAAAATTTTTCTTTCTTGAAGATTTTTCAAAGAAAAATTGATTATTTTCTTTATTGTCTTTTTCATTAGCTTATATTATAATAAAAAACCCTTTCGATTTTAAAGTTTCTTCTTGCAAAATGTAATTTTTGAAAGTATAATTTAAAACAAAAGGTCGCTCAAAAATATTTTTGGATTTTTAAAGTATTTTTATGGCTTGGGTAAAAAAGAGAATTCAAAAATATAGAGAAGGAGAAAACCCCGGTTTTTTAGAAAAATTTGCTTTAGAACATGGCCATCCTTTAAACTTTTTATTGCACATTTTAGCTTTTATTTCTTTTACTTACGGAGTTTATTATAAATTGTGGGTTTGGATTTTGGTGGCTTTATTGTTGATAATTTTAGGACATTTGTGGTGTAAAATGGAAAGATAAAATGATGATTTTTCAAAAGACATTTCAAATTCAGAGTCAAAAAAGATATCAACTTTTAGATATTACAGAAAAAATAGAAAAAATCGCGAGAGAATCTGAGATTAAAGAAGGAATAATTTTGGTTTTTGTTCCTCATTCTACAGCAGGGGTTTTGTTAACTGAAAATGAAGAGGGTTTAAAAAGAGACTGGTTAAAATTTTTAGAAAGATTAGTCTCTAATTTTGATTTTTTTCACAATAGAATTGATGATAATGCAGATTCTCATTTACTTTCTGGATTGGTTGGCCAGGGAAGAATTTTGCCAATTGGAAATGGTAAAATAATTAGAGGAACTTGGCAACAAATTTTTTTAGCTGAATTTGATGGGCCTAGAGAGAGAAAGGTAATAGTAAAAATTTTTGGTCAATGAAAAATGCCAAAATTAGAAAAATTAAGAGAAAACAGAATTGAAAAATTAAATAGAATAAAAAAAGCTGGAATTGAACCCTTTCCTTTAAGAACTGAAAGAACTCATTCTATTCAAGAGATAATTTTGAATTTTTCAGATTTTGAAGAATCAAAAAAAGAAGTTGTTTTAGTAGGAAGAATAAAAAGCAAGAGAGAACACGGCAAAATTACTTTTTTGGATTTAAAAGACCAGACAGGAAAAATTCAAGTGGTTTTAAGGGAAGATAAATTAGGAGAAAAAGATTATAATTTTTTCTTGGAAAATTTTGATATTGGGGATTTCTTAGAGGTTAAAGGAACATTACTAAAAACAAAGAGAGGAGAAAAATCTATTGAGGCAAAGGAATATAAAATTTTAGCAAAGTCTTTAAGGCCCCTGCCTGAAAAATGGCATGGATTAAGAGATGTTGAAGAAAGATATAGAAAAAGATATTTAGATTTGATTTTTAATTGCGAGGTAAGGAAAAAATTTGAATTGAGAGCTAAAATTATCAAGGAAATTAGAAATTTTTTAGACAAAGAAGGATTTTTAGAAGTTGAAACTCCTATTTTGCAACCAACATATGGAGGAGCCAGCGCTCGTCCCTTTAAAACTCACTTGAATGCTTTAGATATAGATTTGTACTTGAGAATTGCACCAGAGCTTTATCTAAAAAGACTATTGGTTGGAGGTTTTGAAAAAATTTATGAAATGGGAAAATGTTTTCGGAATGAAGGAATAGATAGATTTCATAATCCAGATTTTACTTCACTTGAGTTTTATTGGGCATTTGCTGATTATGAGATGCTAATGAAATTAGTGGAGAGATTATTTGAGAGTTTGGTAAAAAATGTTTTTGGTAAATTGAAAATTGAGTATGAAGGAAAAGAAATAGATTTTACTCCTCCGTGGAAGAAAATAGAATTTGAAAAATTAATGGAAAAATTTGCCAACATTGATATCAAAAAAATAGATATTGAAGATTTAAAAGAAAAAGCAAAGGAAATGGAAATTAAATTAGAAAAAGGCATGGGAAAAATAGAAATTTTAGATGAGATTTATAAAAAAGCTTGTCGTCCAAACATCTGGCAACCTACTTTTATTGTTAATTTCCCAGTAGGATTTCAGCCTTTAGCTAAAAGAATGGAAAAAGATCCTTCAAAATTGGCCAACTTTCAGCTAATTATTGCTGGTTTTGAGCTTTGTAATGCCTTTTCAGAACTTAACGACCCTTTGGAACAAAGAAAAAGATTTAAAGAACAAGAAAAACTTTATAAAGAAGGATTGGAAGTTGCTCAAAGATTAGATGAAGATTTTTTAGAGGCTTTAGAATATGGAATGCCTCCCGCTGCAGGAATAGGTATAGGAATTGATAGATTGGTTGCTTTGTTAACTAATTCTCACAGTTTGAGAGAGGTGATATTGTTTCCTTTAATGAGACCAAAATAAATAATATGTTAGATATCAAGTTTATTAGAGAAAACCCAAATTTAGTTAAAAAAGGATGTGAAAATAAAGGAGTGAAAGTAGATATTGAAAAGCTTTTAAAATTGGATGAAGAAAGGAGACAATACCTTTTTCAATTGGAGAAAAAAAGGGCTGAAATAAATCAGATTTCTGATTTGGTAAGCAAAGAAAAAGATTTGAAAAAGAGAGAAGAACTTATAGAAAAAGCAAAAAAAATAAAAAAGGAAATTCAAGAGAAAGAGAAAGTTTTCAGAGAAATTGAAAGTCAATTTAAAGAACTAATGTATCAAATTCCCAATTTACCACTTGCCGAGGTTCCTGTAGGAAAAGATGAAAGTGAAAATGTAGTTTTAAGAGAAGTAGGGGAAAAGCCAAAATTTGATTTTCAGCCAAGAGATTATTTGGAGATTGCCGAAAAATTAGATTTGATTGATATTAAAAGAGCCTCTAAAATTTCTGGCACAAGATTTGGCATTTTAAAGAGAGAACTTGTTTTATTGGAGTTTGCCTTAATAAATTTTGCTTTAGAAAAACTTTTAAAAGAAGGTTTCATTCCCGTTTTGCCTCCAGTGCTTTTAAAAGAAGAAATGATGCGAGGAATGGGTTATTTGGAACAATTAGATAGACAGGAAGCTTATTATTTAGAAAAAGATAGACTTTATTTGGTAGGTACTTCTGAGCAATCTTTGGGTACAATGCATGCTAATGAGATTTTTGAAGAAAAGGAATTGCCCAAAAGATATGTAGGATTTTCTACTTGTTTTAGAAGAGAAGCAGGTTCTTGGGGAAAGGAAACCTGGGGGATTTTTAGGGTTCATCAATTTGATAAAATAGAAATGTTTAGCTTTTGCAGACCCCAAGATTCAAAAAAAGAACATCAATTTTTTCTCCAAATGGAAGAAAAATTGATGCAGGCATTGAAATTACCTTATCGAGTAGTCCAAATTTGCACTGGTGATTTGGGTTTTCCTGCAGCTTCAAAATATGATATTGAAACTTGGCTACCAAGTAAAGGAGAATACCGAGAGACCCATTCCACTTCAAATTGTACTGATTTTCAGGCAAGGAGATTGAATATAAGATATAGGCAAAAAAATAACAAATTAGAATTTGTCCATACCTTAAATGGCACAGTTTTTGCCATTGGTAGAATTTTAATTGCTATTATTGAAAATTACCAACAAAAAGACGGAAGCTTTTTGGTTCCCGAAGTTTTACAAAAATACTTCAAATTAAAAAAGATAGGCTAAAAAATGGAGAAAATTTTAATCTTACATGGATGGGGTTCTTGCGCAAAAAATTGGCAAAAAGTAAAAGAATTCTTGGAGAAAAAAGGAGTAAGAGTTTTTCTTTTTGATCTTCCTGGTTTTGGGAAAAATCCTTCTCCTTTGAAACCTTGGTCAACAAAAGATTATTTTGCGTGGGTAAAAGATTATATTGAAAAAAATATTGATTCTAACTTTTTTCTTTTGGGACATTCTTTTGGGGGAAAGATAGCCATACCCCTTTCTTTAGAAATGGAAGATAAAATTTCAGGTTTAATTTTGATAGCTCCTGCTATTTTTTCTTCAAAAGCAAATTTAAGAGGAAAAATTTTTGCTACTTTATGGAAAATAATTTTTCCTTTAATTTCTCCCCTTTTAAAATTTAAAATTTTTAAAAAACTCTATAATTTTTTAAGATATATTTTTTATTCTTTCTTTTTGAGAAACCCTCAATATTTAAAATTAAATTTGACAATGAGAAAAACTTTTGCCATAGTAAATAAAGAGGATTTTTCAAGTTTGCTTTCAAAAATCAAAGTTAAAACTTTAATTTTGTGGGGAGAAAATGATAAAATTTTACCCTTAAAACAAGCTTTTTTAATTAAAGAAAAATTAAAAAAAGCTGATTTGAAAATTTTAAAAAAGGTAGGACATAGTCCAAATTTAAAAATCCCTGATTTGTTAGGAGAAATTATTTTCCAATTTGTTAAATCGTATGGGAAAAATTTCTCCTAAAAGAAGAAGGTTTGAAATTAGAAAAAAACAAAAATTAAGAATAAAATTAAAAAAATTGAGAGAAAGGTATTTCTCTGATGAAGTTTCAGAAACAGAAAAAGAGAAAATTGTTGAAAAAATGAAAAGGTTAGCCCCCCATTTACAAATTGAAAAATATTTAGAGAGTTTTGCTAAAAAATATGAAGAAAAAGGTTCCTAAAAAAAAGAAAAATGATAAACCAAAAAGGCAATGGGATTTGGCTACTAGATTAGAACATAGAAGAGTTGAAGGAAAAAACAGAAAAAAACCAGGAATTGAAAAATAAAAAATGGAGACAAAGATAAATCACATTTCTAAAACCCAAAAAGAAATAGAAGTGATCTTGTTGCCAAAAGAGATCAGAGAATATTTTGATCAAGCAGCAAATATTATTTCTTTGGAAAGACAAATTCCTGGTTTTAGACCAGGAAGAGTTCCTCCACAGATTATAATTCAAAATTTTGGAGAAGAGATATTATGGCAAAAAGCTTGTAATTTAGCAATTGAAAATACATGGGCTATACCAATAAAAGAAAATCAATTTGCTCTAGTGAGTACTCCAAAGATTCAAATCGCAAAAATAGAAATTGAAAAACCTCTTTTTTATAAAATTTTAATTGAAATTTTACCAGAAATTGAACTCCCAGACTATAAAAAAATTGCCAAAGAGAAAAATAAAGAAAGAAAAGAAATTGAGGTGAAAGAAAGAGAAATTGAAGAGACACTCAAATTTTTGCAAGATTCCAGAGCAGTGTTAAAGAGAGTAAACAGGGGAGCAAAAAAAGGAGATGAAATAACTTTGGAAATCAAAAGTGTTTTGGAAAAAGAAAAGCTTAAAGAAAAAAAGCCCGAAAAAATTAAAATTGTCTTAGGGAAAGACAAATCTCTTGAAGAATTTGAAGAAAAATTAATTGGGTTAAAGGAGGGAGAATCAAAGACTTTTTCTATAGAGAATAAATTTTTAAATTCTGAAGGAAAAATGGAAAAGAAAGCAATTATTTTTGAGGTAAAAATTTGTAGTGTAATGGAAAGAACCCTTCCTCCAATTGATGATAATTTTGCTAAATCTTTAGGAAATTTCTCCAGTTTGGAAGATTTGAAAGAAAAATTAAAAGAAAATATCAAAGCAGAAAAAGAGGAAAAAGAAAAAGAAAGAATTAGAATAAAAATAATCTCTGCTATTTTAGAAGAAACTCCAATTGAAATTCCTCCTTCTTTAATTGAGGAAGAATTAGAGGAAATGATAAAAGAAGCTGAAGTTTCTTTTTCTCAAAGAGGAGTTTCTTTTTCTGAATTTTTAAAAAATAAAGGTAAATCTAAAGATCAATTAAAAGAAGATTGGAAAGATTCTGCTCAAAAAAGAGTAGCAACAAGATTAGTTTTAAGAGAGATTGCAAAAAAAGAAAAAATTCAAGTTAAAGAAGAAGAAGTAATAGAAAGAGCAAATTATTATTTAAATCGCTATCATGTTCCTCTTTCTGAATTGCCTCAACCTGAAGAATTGAAAAATTATATTAGAGAGGTGCTTTTGAATGAGAAGGTATTACACTTTTTAGAAACTCTTTAAATTCTTCATAATTTGGAGGCAAAATTTCAAATTTCTCTTTTTTCTTTAAAGAATTCTTAATTGAAGAAGGAATTTCAATTTTTATTTTTAAAAGATCTTTTAAAATTTCTGGAAACTTTCCTAAATGAGCAGTTTCCAAAACTACTGCTGGAAAATGAATTTTTTCTTTTTCTAAAAATTTTTCCAAAGCTCTCCAAGCTACTGCTCCATGAGGTTCTAAAACCAAATGGTATTTTTGAAAAGCACTTTTGATAGCTTCTTTTGTCTCTTTATCTGTAATTTTTGTAGACCAAATTTCTTTTTTAAGAGCATTCATATCTGGTGGTTTTAAAATTTTGCCAGTCTCATCCATTCTACCTCCATAAATTTCTACTATTCTTGCTAAATTGCTTGGATGTCCAATATTCATAGCATTTGACAAACATTTTTTAGAGGGAATTAAGGGTTTGTATTTTCCGGTTTCCAAAAATCTTGGAAATTCATCATTTTCATTAACCGCAGCAACAAATTTGAAGACAGGAAGTCCCATTCTTTTGGCAAAAATTCCCGCAGTTAAATTCCCAAAATTGCCACAAGGGACAGAAAAAATAACCTTCTCTCCTCTTTTACAAATTTTACAAAAGGCAAAAAAGTAATAAGTTATTTGGGGAATTAGTCTTGCCACATTTATGGAATTTGCTGAAGACAAATTTAAATGTTTCAATTGCGCATCTGCAAAGGCTTTTTTTACCATTGCCTGACAATCGTCAAATTTCCCTTTTATTGCTACTGAAATTATATTTCCCCCCAAAGTAGTTATTTGTTTTCTCTGGTTTTTTACTACTTCCTTTTCTGGAAATAAAACCACAACTTTTACATTTTCTATTCCATAAAAAGCTTGAGCTACTGCACTTCCTGTATCACCAGAAGTGGCTACTAAAATTACCATTTTCTTTTTTTCTTTTTTGAGGAAATATTCCATACATTTGGCTAAAAATCTCGCTCCAAAATCTTTAAAAGAGGCAGTAGGTCCTCTGTCTAATCTCAAGACAAAAAGATTTAAAGAAACTTTCTCTATAGGAAGATCAAAATTAAAGGCTTTTTGGGTAATTTCTTTTAATGTTTTTTCTGGAATTTCTCCCTTTAAAAATTTTTTCAAAATCAAAAAAGCAATTTGAGGAAATTTTAACCTTCTCATTGAGTTTATTTCTCTTTGAGAAAATTTTGGCAGTCTATCTGGCATAAACAAACCCTTATCTGGAGCCTGTCCTTTAAACAGAGCTGTTTTAAAACTAACTTTTTTAGATTTTTTATTAGTGGAATGATATTTAATCATAATAATTTTTTAACTTTTCAATTGCCTGAGATAGCATTTGACAATATAAATTTAAACCTATTTTGTTTATATTTCCTGATTGCTCTTTACCCAAAATATTTCCCGCTCCTCTCATTTCTAAATCTTTTAAAGCAATTTTATAACCCGAACCTAATTTTTCAGCACTTTTTAAAAACTTTAGTCTTTCTTTTGCCTTTTGGCTTAATTTTGAATTGTAAAGAAAGAAAGCAAAAGCTTTTGAATGACTTCTTCCAATTCTCCCTCTAATTTGGTAAGCTTGAGATAGTCCTAATTTTGTGCTTTCCGCAACAATTAAGGTATTCACATTTGGTAAATCCAAACCATTTTCAATAATAGTAGTTGCTACTAAAACGTCTATTTTTCTTTTTTGAAAAGCTACCATTACTTTTACTAATTCTTTCTCTTTCAATCTTCCATGAGCTATCTCTATTTTAGCTTTTGGGACTAATTTTTTCAAGAAAAATTTTACTTTTGAAATATTTTTTAAGAGATTGTGTAAATAATATACCTGTCCACCTCTTTCCAATTCTTTTTCAATAGCTTCTTTAACAATTTTTTTTGAAAAAGGTAAAACGAAAGTTTTTACCGGAAATCTATCAAGAGGAGGGGTTTCAATCAAACTTATTTCTCTTAAACCACAAAGGGCAAAATAAAGGGTTCGGGGAATAGGAGTAGCACTAAGAGATAAAATATCAATTGAAGGTTTTAATTTTTTCAATTCCTCTTTTTCTCTTACTCCAAATTTATGTTCATCATCAATTACCAGCAAAACCCTGCTTTTCAATTTTAAAATCCATTCTTTAATATCTTTTGACAAAAGTCTATGGGTTCCTACCAAAATATCAATTTTATCTTTTTTTAAATTTTCAATTATTCTCTTTTGTTCCTTTTTCGGTGCCAATCTCGTTAAAAAAGCTACCTCAATAGGAAGATTTTTTAATCTCTCTTTAAAATTTTGAAAATGTTGATGAGCCAAAATAGTAGTCGGACACATCATTAAGGCTTTGCCTCCAGAATTTACCGCTCTTACCATTGTTCTTAAAGCAATTTCTGTTTTTCCAAATCCTACATCTCCACAGACAATCCTATCCATTGGCTTTTCTTTTTTTAAATCTTCATCTATTTCTTTTAAAACCTGAATTTGATCTGGTGTCTCTTCAAAAGGAAAAGAATTTTTTAAATAAATATCAATTTCATTCTCTGGTAGATAGGGAGGTCTTTTGGTAATTTCTCTTTTAGCATAAATTTCCAAAAGCTCTTTGGCTAATTTTTCAGTTTCTTTTTTAATTTTTCTTTTTGTTTTTTGCCAAAAAACACTTTGTAGTCTTGAAAGCTGAGGTTGAGAAAATCCTATATAAAGTGAAAGTTTTCTTTCCAAATCTTTTGGGACATAGAGTTTGTCTCCTTTAGCATATTCTAAAACATAATATTCAATTTCTTTTTGGTTTAATTTTAATTTTTCCTTTCCAACAAATTTGCCAATTCCATGATCAATGTGAACTAAAAAGTCACCAACTTTTAAATTTTTTAAATTAGAAAATAATTTTTGAGATTTTAATTTCTTTTTTAAAAGTTCTTTTGCTTTCTTTTCGTTTTTAATTTCCAAATCAAGTTTGTAAATTTTTTCTATTTTATTTCCAAAAAATTCAACTTTGACAGCAAAATTCAAATTAATCGGAAAAACATCTATTATTCCTCCCTTTTGACTGAATTCTCCTATTTCATTAATTTCCCAAACTTTCTCATATCCCAATTCGTCTAATTTTTTTAAAAATTGAGAAAAATTATAATTTTTTTCACTTTCTAAAAAAATTGTATTTTCAGCAAAAAAAGATTGATTTTTTCTTAATTTCAAAATTTTATTTAAATTTTTTTGAAACCAAAAATTTTCCTTTTCTAAAAAATAAGGTAAAATGCCACAAATTAAGACATTTTTTAAAGTCTCCATAATTTAGTTGACCTTTGACATTGCTTTTTCTATTCCTTCTTTTGTTGCTATTTCAATTGCTTTTATTGTTTTTTCAATTGCTCTATCTAATAGTTTTTTTTCTTTTTCTGTAAAGTCTTTCAAGACAAATTTTTCCAAATTTTTTGGTTTGCCACTTTTTGGTTGAATTCCTATTCTAAATCTAACAAAATCTTTAGTTTTCAAGTTAAAAATTATTGATTCCACTCCTTTATGACCTGCACTTCCTCTATTTTTGACAATTTTAATTTTTCCCAAACTCAAATCAATTTCATCGTGAATTACCCAGAGGTTTTTTAAAGGAATTTTAAAATTTTCAACCAACTTTTTTGTTGCTCTTCCACTTTCATTCATAAAAGTTTTTGGTTTAGCTAAAATAATTTTTTTTTGAGAAATTTTTCCTTGTGAAATTTGGCTTTCTAAAAAATCCTGAGAGTAAAAATCAGGAAATTTGAAAAATTTTTGAATTTTATCTACTATTTGAAAACCAACATTATGTCTATTTTTTTGATATTTCTTTCCTGGATTTCCCAGTCCTAAGATCAAGATCATAAAAAAGAGAGTTTTTCATTCTTTTAAAACTTCTTCTAAATGTTTTTTTAAGAATTCAGGCCTTTCCAGTAATTTTGTTTTTTGAATTTCTGGGTCTTTTTCTTTTTTTAAACTGACTAAATATTCTAAAAATTTTGCTTTCCAACCCAATTTTTCTTTTAAATCTTTTTTATTTTCTTTAACAAATTCCATTAATCTTTCTGGATAAATTTGAATGCTTCTACTTCCATAATCTATTCTCATCCAATGCGGAGAAAGCTGTCCAGTTTTTAATACTTTATTATAATCATAATCTTCTAAGACGACATTTTTAGAAGTGTTGGCGTATAAAGCGTCTGTAGTATCATAACTTATATCAATGCCTGCGCTATAAAAAAAACCAACAAATTTGTCCCATTCCATTAATTTTACATCTCTTTTTCCTTCTCTTTCAGGATAAACCCAAGAAAAACCATCTCTCCCTTTTACATATTTGTACAAATAAGCAGTAGTAATTTTTCCTTTACACACTCCTATAGGGGTAGGAACATGTTGGTGTTGGTATTCTCCATTTTTTCTTGCATATTCGTCAATTAGATAGCAAATTAAATTAGAAATAAAAACCTGAGGTGCATCTCCTGAATATCTTTTACTTGCTATTATTTCTATCTCTTTTGCTGGACCCAAAAGGCGACATTGAAAAACTTCTGCTTCCCCACCTATTCCTAACCGCTTTATTTGTTCTATTTTAAATTTTCCCTCTATTCCTTCAAATTCTATTTCTCTTGTTTTGGGAATTTCTCTTTTTTCTCTAATTTCTCTAATCATATTTATTTTTCAAAACCAATTTTTCTCCGATTTCTATTCTTTTTAATGTTTTTTCTTTTCCCAAAATTTCTGCAATCTCAAACGGAGGAGCAGAAGCTTTTTTACCAGTTAAGGCCACTCTTAGGGGCCACAAGAAATATCCTCTATCTTTTCCTTTGTTAATCTTTTGAGCAAAGCTTTCTGCTCTTTCCACTAAAATATTTTTTAAATTTTCTCTTTCCCAATTTTCAATAGATATTTCAGATAAAACCTTTTTTAATTCAGACAATGCCAAAAGTAATTCATCTTCTGTCATTCCTTTCCATTTTAACAATTCCTTTTCATATTCTATCTTTTCTTTAAAGAAAAAGTCAGTCAATTGGGAAATTTCTGAAAGCTTTTTTAATCTTTCTTGATAAATAGCAACAATTTTTTTTAAGGTCTCAAATGAAATTTTTTCTTTTGTTTCCAAAATTTCGTATTTTTCATCTGAAATTTTCTTTATCAGTTTTGCTTCAATTAAATAGGGGAGACAGAGTTTAGTTAACTTTTCAATAGATTTTTGTCTAATATAAAATCCATTTAAAAAATCTAATTTTTGTAAATTGAAAATAGCTCCACTTTTTTGAATTCTTTCCAAACAAAATTCTTTAATTAAACAAATTAAAGAAAAAATTTCCCTTTCGCTTTGAGGATGCCATCCCAAAAGTGAGAGAAAGTTTATTATTGCTTCAGGTAAATAACCTTCAGCTTTTAATTGAGAAATTGAGATTGCCATTTCTCTTTTTGAGAGTTTTCTTTTTTGTTGGTTCAAAATTAAAGGTAAGTGAGCATATTGAGGTCTATAAAACCCTAAAGCTTCTTGGATTAAAATTTGTTTTGGGGTATTAGAAATATGATCTTCTCCTCTAATTACATGAGAAATTCTCATTTCAAAGTCGTCTACCGCACAAGCAAAATTATAAAGAGGAAAATCAAAACCTTTAAAAATAGGAAAATCTCCTAACAAAGAACCATCAAAAGTTATTTTTCCTCTAATTAAATCCTTAAATTCTATTTTTTTTGCCGGTGTTTTAAATCTAATAATAAATTTTCTCCCTTCGTTTAAATATTGATTTACTTTTTGAGGAGATAAATTTCTGCATCTACCAGTATAAATAGGGGGTTTTCCAATACTCATTTGGTATTGCCTTTGAAGTTCTAATTCTTGGGGAGTGCAAAAGCAAAAATAAACTTTATTTTCTTTTAAAAGCTTTTTTAGATATTTTTGGTAAATTTCTTTTCTCTCGCTTTGCCGATAGGGGCCATACTTTCCTCCTATGTCTGGACCTTCTTGCCATTCAATTCCTAGCCATTTTAAAGATTCTATGATTTCTTTTTCATATTCTCTTTTTGATCTTTCCAAGTCTGTATCCTCAATCCTTAACAAAAGAACACCTTGATTTTTTCGAGCAAAGATATAATTGAAAAGTGCAGTTCTGGCAGTTCCAATATGCAAGGGTCCTGTTGGAGATGGAGCAATTCTTACTCTTGTTTCCCCAGCTTTAACAAATTTTAAAGTTTCTCTTTCCATAATTTTTAAATTTCCTTTAAAATAAATTTAGCAATTTCTTCTCCTGCTTTTATTTTTGCAAATTTTTTGGAAATTTCTGACATCCTTTTTAATTTTTCTGGATTGTTTTTTAGCCTTTTTAGGGTCTCTAATAAAATTTTACCATTTAATTTTTTTTCTTCCAAAAATACAAAAGCCCCAACTTTTGAAAAATATTTCGCATTTTCTAATTGATGATTTTGAGCAGATTCTGGCAGGGGAATTAAAATAGCAGGTTTTCCAAAAGCTAAAATTTCAAAAATAGTCCCAGAACCAGCTCTACTTAAAACCAAATCAGAGATTTTATAAGCTAAAGCTAATTTTTCTTCTTTTAAAAACCCAAAAAAATGATAGGAATTTTTTAAATGATTAAAACCTTCCAGCTTTTTTAAAATTTTTTCTTCCCATTTTTTAAAATTTTCTTTTCCTAATTGATGAATTACTTCAAATTCTTTTAAAATCTCCTTTAAATTTTGAAAAATTAAATTGTTAATTCTTTCTGATCCCTGAGAGCCTCCAATGACAAAAAGAACAGGTTTTTTGCCTTCTAAATTGAAAACTTCAAAAGCTTTTTTAGGATTTAAATTTAAAAATTTTGTTCTGATAGGATTTCCCACAAAAATTGATTTTTCTTTAGGTAACCCTTTTGTTTGCTCAAAAGAAACAAAAATTTTTTGAGAAAATTTAGCCAAAATTTTACTACTCAATCCCGCAACAATGTCAGATTCGTGCAAAAAAATTGGGATTTTTAAAATAGAGGCTGCTAAAACACAAGGTAGGGAACCATATCCTCCTTTTGAGAAAATTAAATTGGGTTTTAAGAAAGACAAATAAAACAAACTTTGAAAAAAACCTATCCAAAATTTAAAAAAATCTAAAATGTTTTGAAAAATAGCTTTTGCATCCCAATACCTTCTTATTTTCCCAGCTAAAATTGTTTTAACTTTTATCCCTTCTGGCAAAAGAATTTTTTGAGAAAATTTATCTTTTGGTCCTAAATAAAAAAATTCAATTTCTTCTTTAGAAAATTCTTTCAATTTTCTTGCTATCTCTAAAATAGGAAACAAATGACCACCAGTTCCTCCTCCTGTAAACAATATTTTTTTCATGAAACTTTTTTAGAAATATTAAGTAAAACCCCTATTCCTATTAACTGAGAAATTAAAGCAGATCCTCCATATCCAATAAAAGGTAAAGAAGTTCCAGCAACAGGTAACAATCCAGTTAAAGAGCCAATATTGAAAAAAGCTTGAACGGTAATCCAAAAAGTAATCCCAGCACCTAAAAGTTGGGAGAATTTATCTGGAACATTTTCAGCAATTGAAAATCCACGCCAAAAAAAGAGGAAAAATAAAAAAATTATCAAAAAAGAACCTAAAAATCCCGTTTCTTCAGCATATATAGCAAAAATTGAATCAGTTAGACTTTGAGGCAAAAAGCCAAATTTTTGTTGAGACATTCCCAATCCTTTTCCAAAAATTCCTCCAGAGCCTATTGTGATTAATGCTTGATTTATTTGATAACCAATACCAAGGGGATCAGTTTCAGGATTTAAAAAAGCCATTATCCTTGCCATTCTATATGGAGCAATTTTTATTAAAAACCACAAAGAAAAAACACCCATCAAAAAAAGGAAAAAAAGATATTTTAAAGAACCTTGACAAAGAAAATACAAAAGTGTGCCAGAGAGAGAAATAATTATTAAGGTGCTAATATCTGGTTGAAAGATTAAGGGTAGAGCCATTAAAGAAAGCAAAATTAAAAATCCAAAAAAAACCTCTCTTTTAGAAGCTTTCTCTTTTTCACTTAGCCAGGCTGACAAATAAATTAAAAAAGTAAGTTTTAAAAGTTCAGAGGGCTGAAAAGTAGCAAATTTTAAATCAATCCATCTAAAAGCTCCTCCAAATTTTACTCCAATTCCTGGCAAAAATACCAAAATCATTAAAAAGAGATTGGCAAGGAAAATCCAAAAAGACATTTTTTTTAAAACATAAAGAGGAGTTTTGAATATAAAATAACCTAAAATTATTCCAGGCAAAATTCCAAAGAATAAATGATGAAATAAAAAGTAAAAAGGGTAACCAAATTTTTTTTGGCTCAAAAAAGCAGAACTACTAAAGACCATCAATATACCCAACAAAACTAAAATGGAAACAATTCCCAAAAGCAAATAATCAATTTTTTCTCTACTCTTGACCGTACTTTTTAACATATTTTTTAAATAAATTTCCTCTTTCTCTATAATCTCTAAATAGCCCAAAACTGGGAGAAGCGGGTGAAAAAAGACAAATATGGTTTTTTGGAGTGAGTGAAAAAGCCAATTTTACAGCTTTTGACATTTTCTTTACAAAAAAGACATTTTTTTCAAGAAAAAATCTCCTTTTTCTCTTTTGAAAAAAATCAATTTCTTTCCAAATTCTTTTTCCGCTTTCTGGAAAGAAAATCAAATTTTCTATTTTGCTTTCTAAAATTCTCTTTGCCAGTTTTTTAAAATCTACTCCTCTGTCATATCCTCCCAAAATAAGTGTTTTAACTTTTTTTCCTAAAGTGTCCAAAGCTAAAATAGTACTTTCAGGAATGGTAGATAAACTATCATTGAAAAATATTATTCCTTTGAAATTTCCTACCTTTTCCATTCTATGAGGAAAACTTTTAAAATTTTCAATTGCTTTTTTTATATTTTCTTTGGAAATTTTAAAGATTTTGCCAACTAAAATGGCTACAGCTATTGAAAGACTAAAATGTCTTTCAAATAAAGAATTTTTATTTAGCCCAATTTTTTCTAAATGAAAAGAGGGATTTTTTATGGGAATTTTTTTTGCCTTTGACTTTTTAGCAACCTCTCTAACAATTTTGTTTTGGTAGTTATAAATTAAGTAATCTTTTTCTTTTTGATAAAGAGTAATATTTGCTTTTGATTTAATGTATTCTT
>CAZKFX010000016.1:0-24975 GCA_964552375.1 uncultured Candidatus Saccharibacteria bacterium | reverse complement strand
GGAGATTTTTCTTTTCTCTCTACAGGAGAAAATTTCTCAAAAGATTTAGGCATATAAATATAAATTTCTCTGTTTATAATTGAATATTTTTAATTTTTTCTTTAATTGAGTCTGGAATGTTTGGATTGTTTAAAAGGGATCCTAATGCATCTTGAGCAGCATACTTGGCTTGTCTTAATTCTCTTTCTTTTTGTTGTCTTTCTTTTTCTTCTAATTCTTCTTTACTCATTGACGCTCGCTCCACTAAAATATCAAAAATTTCTTTTCTTGTGCATACTTTTCCCTCAAATTCAATTTTTCCGGTATCTCCTTCTAATAGCTCATTGAGATTTGCTTTCATCATTTCTTTTAATTCTTCATCAGCTAAGCGGTCAAGATAATAGAAATGGATTAACCTTTTTAATGTTTCTGTTAAATCAAGTTGTCCTGTTTTTTTGTCTCTTATTTGAATATCAATTAAGGCATCTGCCACTCTAGCCATATCATCAAGTGTTAAAGGAATTCTTTGTTGTCTTCCTTTTTCACCTTTTTTAAAGGCTTTGTTTAAATCATTATGAAAAACAGCCACAACTTTTGCTATTTCTTTACCAATTTCTGGATGATTGTAAATATCTAAAATACAACCTTCTGGTTTTTCTTCAGGTTTTTTGCCTAATTTGTAAGTGAAATAATATTCAGCAGCTAAATGCAAAGATTCTTCAGAGAGTTCTCCCATTCGCTTGAAAACCACTCCTCGAGCTAAAGCAGGATCAACTTCATTGCGGGCTAAATATTCCTCTGGAGGGTTAGTAGAAAAAACAACCCAGAATTTCGGTCCAGCTTTTACTTTTTTACCCCCATTTTCCCAAAGTTGGATTTCTTCAGCTAATTTACCTCTTTTGCCTCTTAATTTTAATAAAGCATTAATAACTTGAGGTTCAGCCAAACCTACTTCTTCAATATGAAGAATAAACCCAACGCCTCTTTTTTCATCAAAAGAAAAAGTGCCATCAGGATTGCGAATTAACCCCATTGCTTTGGGCACTGCTCCGTATTGAAAACGCCACTGAGTTTTTTCAGATAATCCAATAGATTTTGCTAATTCTTGTAATCTTGTATGAATTAATGCTAATTTTTGTTCTTGAGACCACCCCCTTTTTTCTTCTACTTCTTGGGCAATTTTTGAAAGTTCTATCTGAGCTTGAGGTGACTCTAAAAATTCATGCCATTTTCTTTTTTCCTCCTCAGTTTCTACCTTGGGCACCCATTTTGCCATTAGTTCAGAAACATCAGTTTGACCAGAGCAATAAAAATCAAGAGGTTTTACATTTCTTCCATAAAGCAGTTCAGTAAATTTATCAGCTAAAAAAGTTTTTCCAATAGCTGTGGGTCCTTCTATTAAAAGTGGCTGACGATGCTTATAAGTCATTGCCATTGTTTCCAATATCTCAAAAGATTCTCTCATAGGAATAATTTCTTTTTTAATTTCTTCAATCTCTTCACGCGAGGCTTCGGTTTCTAATTTAATAATAATTGGTCTCTCTTCGTAAGGGTTACCAATATAAACATATTTCTTTTTTTCTCCTGTTTCTGAATCAACTTCTTCTTCAAATACAATCCCTCCTAAAATTTCTCCTTCTGGACCTCTTTCTTTTATTTTTCTTTCAATTTCTTCTTCTTTTAATTCTTCTGGGGATTTAAAACGAATACCTTCAAATTTTTCTCGCATATTTTTTATTTAATACTTAATGTCGGACCAAATAAGCGATAAAAATGAGGATAGCTAATTTTATTTTCAATGAAGTTTCTTTCAGCAAAAACAATAATTCTGCAATTTTCAGGCATTTTAATTTGAACTAAATCTTTACCTTTATAATCTATTAATTGTAAAAAATTATGGTTTGCTAAATGTTTTAGTTGATTAAGAAGAAGACTTTGAATATCTTTTTTTATTTCTAAAAATATCCATTTGTTTTTTTTAAAAATATCAATGATTTTTGAGATAATATCTTCATCAAAAGTTGATTCATCATAAATAATTTTTTCAACAGGAACTATCTTTTTTATTTCATCAAAAATTTCCTCATTGTTAATTTTACTTGTTTTCTCTTTTACTATTAAACCTAAATCAAATGAAGGAAGGATAGATATTCTGTGGCTTTTTTGCAAAAGCTTTATGAAAGAATTTAATTTTTCCTTGTCCATGTTCTTATCAAATATTATACCTAATATTTTTCTGGATGTTTAATCATATCTTCTAATAAATCAGCGAAAGCCTCTGCAAAATCTTTTTGACCTTCTTTTTTTTGGTTTTCTGTTGGTTTAATGTTAGGTAAAAATAATGAAGCGGAATAATAGTCTTTTACAAATTCAGTATCCGGACCCAAACCAATTCCAACTATTTTAATATTTTTGTTTTT
Source organism: uncultured Candidatus Saccharibacteria bacterium (assembly GCA_964552375.1). GTDB lineage: Bacteria > Patescibacteriota > Minisyncoccia > Minisyncoccales > CAZJYT01 > CAZJYT01. Next base: position 22,576 of record CAZKFX010000016.1, on the reverse strand, counting down.
TACTTCTTTTAATATGTTTCGAAGACGCTTACCGTGTTTACTAGGGTTAGGTTCTCCATCGGTTAAAGTTAAAATAAAGTTATTTTTACCTTTGTTTTTTTCAATATCTTCCATAGCTACTTCTGTAGCTTCATCGGTATAAGTTGTTCCTCTTTCCGATGGTTTTAATTTTAATTCTTCAAGTTCTCCTCTTTTTTCTTTATTCAGTTTTTCATTCCATTTTTTATATTGTTTAACCTTATTGTTAAACCCAATAATTTCATATGGAATTCCTAATCTTTCCAATACCTCTGCCAAAACAACCACTCCTTTAAATGTTTCCTCAATTTTTTCTCCTTTCATTGAACCAGAAACGTCAACTAAAATAGAAAAGCGATAATCAAATTTCCGGGGCAGAGTTTTTCTTTCCCAAATTTTTTCTAAATAGCGAGGATCAGCTTCAGCCTGCATTGCTTTCTCAAGATCAATCCTTTGACCTGTTGGATAACCTTTTTGCCATTTAGGATGGCGCTCTGGTAAAAAAAACTTTTTCAAACGAAGATAGAGAGAGTTAATAATATCCGCTACTTCTTCATAAGCTTTATCATAATCAGTCATTTTTTCTCGCCTTATCTCTTCTAATCTTTTCTCTAATTTTTTCTTTTCTTCTTCAGCTTTTTTTCTTTCGTCCTCTTTTTCTTTTTTTCTTTTTTCTCTTTCCCTCCTTTCTTTATGAGTCTCTAAATTGTCTTCATTCAATTTTCCTTGAAGTTCTTCATTTAGCGCATCTTCAAAATCTTCAAGTTCTTTTTGAGCCTTTTCACGATATTCTTCTTTTTTAGATTGAGGCAATTTTTGAAAAAGTTTTTCTAACTCTTTCTTTGTTCTTTCTGAAAGCTTGTCTTCGGGATAAGGCATCTCTTTACCAAATTGAATTTGTTCTAAAGTGTTTTGAATATCTTTTAATTCCTTTTCAGCTTGCTTTTGTTTCATTTCTTGAGCCAATTTTTCAGTTTTCTTTTCTTGAAGTTGTTTTTCTAATTCCTCTTTTTCTTTACCACTTGCTTTTTTTAATTTTTCTTCCAGATCTTTTATTTCCTTATCTAATTTTTCTTGTCTTTTTTTTGCTTTTTCAATCTGTTTTTGTTTTTCTTCAATTTCTTTATTTAGTCTTTCAGCTGTTTCTCTAATTGCTTTATCAATTTGCTCTTGAAGTTCTTTTTTAACATCCTCTGGTAGTTCATTAAATGGACTAAGTTGATCTTTTAATTGTTCAATTTCTTCTTGAAGTTCTTCTTGTTTTTTTGCATCACCTCTTGCTTTAGCTTTTTCCATTTCTTTTTTCTTTTGTTCTAATTCTTTTTGTATTTTTCTGAAATTCTTTATCATCTGACGATTTTGTTCAGTTTTTAAGTCCATTTCTACTAATTTTTTCACTTCTGGCCAGATATCTTCATGGTAAATTTCAAAACACTCTTGGGCTTTTTTTATCACCTCTTTTTCTGTTAAACTTTTCTCAGTTGAAGGAAAATTTTGTTGATATTTGGTAGCATATTTTTGAACCCGTTGAAGAAATTTTTTAATTTCTGGTTTTAATTCTTTGCTGTACTTTCCTGTATGCCAAAAACGCACCAATTCCGAAGCTGCTTCAGCATACCGAGGATATCTTCCTAACTTTGAAATAATCAAATCAACCTCTGGAGCAATGAATACTGCATTTTCCTTTGAAAGATCTTCATCCCATTTTTCTTTATTTAATTCTCTAAGACCTGGAAATTTCTGAGAATCCCAATTATCAACCCGAGGGTCTTCAAGACCAATATTCTGAAACGAAGAAAATCCTATATATTCTGGTGTATAAAACTTTTCTATTTGTTCTTCAGACAAACCAATTTCATGAAGCCCCCGGGTAATTGCTCTATGAGCACCTTCGTGTGCTGCTACTCTTTTTGCTTTTTTTGGATTTTCTTTTACCCATAAAGGATTTATGGTTATTTCTTTTTTTTTCTTGTCAAAAAAAGCGGTATAAAAAATTTTTTCTTTCTTTCCTGTTAGTGGGTTATATTCTTCAAGAAAAAGTGGTCCTTGTTTTACCTTCATTCCAAAATCGCCACCAACTCTTTTAGCAATAATCTCTAAAGCTTTCCATTCTTTTTCAGGAATTTCTATTTTTTCAATTTCTTCTTCTGATTTTTCTTTTTTGGGAAAGAATTGTTCTGTTCTTAATTTCTCCATGATTTTTTTAATTTTAACAAATTTTTTTGCTAAAATTAAAAAACATGCCCAAATCTTTTGAGAAGTTTTCTTTTGAAAGAAGAGAAGAAACTCAAGAGAAAACAAAAGAAAATGAAAAAGAAAATGAGGCTTTAGAATTGATAAAAAAGATTGAAGAAATTAAAAATAAACCAGAAAAAACAAAAGAGGACTATTTAGAAATTGCTAACTTAGCTAAAAAAATAGAAAACATCTTCTCTTTTGAGAAAGATCCAAGACTTTCTTGGGATTGGAACATAGGAAAAAAACTTATTGTAGATTGGAAAAAAGAATATGAGGAAAGATTTGATAAATGCTGGCCTCCTGAGTTTAGTCCAGATGGAGAAAAGGTAGCAGCTATAGTAAGAATTGGAAAGAAAGAAACTATTGCTATTAATGGTGAACCTTGGGAGGAAAGATTTGATAGTTGTGGACATCCTCAATTTAGTCCAGATGGAGAAAAAGTAGCAGCTATAGTAAGAATTGGAAAGAAAGAAACTATTGCTATTAATGATGAACCTTGGAAAGAGATGTTTGATGGTTGTACTTGGTCTCCTCAATTTAGTCCAGATGGAGAAAAAATAGCAGTTCCAGTAAAAATCGGAGAAAAACGGACTATTGTTATTAATGGTAAACCTTGGAAAGAAAAGTTTGATGAATGTTGGTCTCCTCAATTTAGTCCAGATGGAAAAAAGGTAGCAGCTATAGTAAGAATTAAAGGAAAAGGATACACTATTGCTGTTAACGGTAAATCTTGGAAAAACTGGTTTAATGAGTGTGGAGAACCTCGATTTAGTCCAGATGGAGAAAAAATAGCAGTTCCAGTAAAAATCGGAGAAAAATGGACTATTGTTATTAATGGTAAACCTTGGAAAGAGAAATTTGATTATTGTGAAGAACCTCGATTTAGTCCAGATGGAAAGAAGGTAGCGGTAATAGTAGACATCAGAGGAAAAGGATGGACTATTGCTATTAATGGCAAACCTTGGGAGGGGGGGTTCTATAGTTGTAAGGGTCTTCCTCAATTCAGCCCAGATGGAGAAAAAGTAGCAGCTATAGTAAAAGTTGAAGGAAAATACACCGTTGCTATTAATGGAAAACCTTGGAAAGAAAAATTTGATGATTGTGAAAATCTTCAATTCAGTCCAGATGGGAAAAAAATAATGGTAGTGGTAAAAGAAGGAGATAAATATTATCGCCTTGTTAAAGAGATATGATGTAGAAAAACTCCAAAAGAAATAAATAGAAAACAACATATGGTTCATAGAGAATTTAAAGAATCTTCATTTCATTCAAAAGAAAAGGAAAAGGAAGGTATTGTTGAAGAAAAAGAAACAGAAATCAGAGAAACAGAAACTAAAGAGAAAAGAAATGAGGTTGAAAGAGATGGAGCTGAAGAGAATAAAACTGAAGAGCTAGAAAATCTAAAGAGGCAAATAGAAAAAATAACAAAAGAGAAAGAAGAAAAAGAAGATGAAGAAGAGAAAGAAGAAAGAAAAAAAGAACTTGTAAAAGAAATATTAAAAGAAGAAGTCCCAGAAGAAATGAGAGAATTAATAGGAGATGATTCTGACTCTGCTTGGAAAAAAAGAGAAGAACTTTTTTCAAAAAATCCCAAGGTGATTGTAAAAACTTTAGCTGGGATAACTTCAGAAAGAGCAAAAGAGTTTATTAAAAAACACAAAATACCTGAAACCCAAAAACTTTGGCGGCCACTTTGTTTGGGATTAATAGGCAACGATAGTGATTGGGCTTGGGAAATAAGGAAAGAACTTTTGAGACAAAAAGAGAGAGAAGAAATTGTTGAAAGTAAATCCGTTAAGGTCATAAATTGGCTTCATAAAATAATAAAGAAATTTACTGGAGAAAAACCAGAAAGACCAACAGCTTGGAGGTGGCAAGCATTTCTTCAAAAAACTGGACTTTACAAATCAGAACTTTTTTATAAATTCAGAAAAATAATTGATAGAATGGAATTTTCTCCAGGATGGTTTTTGTCGGGAGATGTTGTGATTTCTACAATGGGATTAAACTCAAAAAGAGCCTGGGAATTAAGAAAAAAATTTTTTGATGTAGATCCTGCAGCAGTCTTAATAAGTTTGAGAGGCAACAATTCAAAAGAAGCTAATGAAATAAGAGAAAAGTTTAAAGGTGATAAAAGATTAAAATGGGCTATTAAAGAAAGTTTGAAAGGCATTGAATTTTGAGATGTTATGGCGATAAAGACCTATAAAGATGTTTTGAAAAATGAAAAAATAAAAAAGGTTTTAGAAGAGGAGACGATATTGTTCATTAGCGTTCTTAAGTGGATTGCTTTTGCTACATTCATTGGAATAATTGTGGGGTTCTCAACCAGTTTATTTTTAAAGACACTCGCTTTTATTGTAAGATTAACTACTTCCTACCATCATTATTTTTTTCTTTTGCCTCTTGTATTACTGATAAGTAGTCTTTTAACAAAGTTGTGTCCAGGAAGCGAAGGACATGGAACCGAAAAAGTAATAGAAGCAATTCATAAATATTCGGGAAAAATTAACCCATTAGTTATTCCAGTAAAATTTTTAGCTACAATAGTGACAATAGCTGGGGGAGGATCTGTAGGAAAAGAAGGTCCTGCTGCTCAGATTGGAGCAGGATTTTCTTCTCTTTTTGCTGACATTTTTAAATTTGATGAAAGAGACCGTAAAAAATTGGTTATTTGTGGAATTAGCGCAGGTTTTGCTTCTATTTTTGGCACTCCTATAGCAGGAGCTCTTTTTGGAGTAGAGGTTCTTTATGTGGGAGGTATTTTGTATGATGTGCTTTTACCTTCTTTTATTGCTGGAATGGTTAGTTATCACGTTGCCCTATCTTTGGGAATAAATTATTTCCATCGCACGTTAAAAATTATTCCCGTTTTTAATGAATCATTTATTATAAAAGTAATCATTGCTGGAATTTTTTTTGGAATTTGTGCCCGTCTCCTTATTGAGATTATGAATCAATTAAAAAATTTAGATAATACCTTCTATTTACCAAAACCATTAAAGGCTATTTTGGGAGGTTTTTTTCTTGTTTTTTTAACTTTTCTCTTCTCTAATCAATATCTAGGATTAGGAGTTGAAACAATTCAAAAAGTCCTTCAAGGAAAAGATATCGTTTGGTATGCTTTTCTTTTGAAAATTATTTTTACTTGTCTCACTTTGAATTTTGGTGGAAGTGGTGGTATTGTTACTCCTATATTTTTTATTGGAGCTACTTCAGGTGCTTTATTTGCAAGAATTTTTGAAACTGACCCTTCAACATTTTCAGCTATTGGTCTTGTTGCTCTTCTTGCTGGAGCAGGAAATACACCAATTTCTGCAAGTATTATGGCAGTAGAATTGTTTGGACCAAAAATTGCAGCTTATGCTAGTATTGCTTGTGTAATAAGTTTTATCATGACTGGCCATGCAAGTGTATATCCATCTCAAGTGCTTGCCATGAAAAAATCAGCCACTATTGAAGTAGAAACAGGAAAAGAAGTAGAAAAAACCCATCCAAGATTAAAATTAAGAAGGAAAAGTTTAACTTATCTTTTAGTGAAAATTATCAAAAAGATAAAGCTAAAATGATCAAAATATCAAAAAAGATCAATTCTAATATAATTTTTTTAGGTCTTGTTAGTTTTTTAAATGATTTTAGCAGTGAAATGATAATGCCGATTTTGCCTTTGTTTATCAAAGCATCAGGAGCTACAGGATTAATTGTAGGTTTAATTGGAGGATTAAGAGATAGCATTTCAAGTATTTTGAAGATTTTAGGTGGTGTTTTTTCAGATAAATTAGGAAAAAGGAAAATTTTTGTTTTTTTAGGCTATTTAATTTCAGCCATTTTTAAACTATTTTTATCTTTTTCTGTAATCTGGCAAGAAATCTTAATTTTTTCTGCTTTAGAAAGAGTAGGGAAGGGAATAAGAACCGCTCCTAGGGATGCTATCATTGCAGATTCTCTCCCAAAAGAAAAAGGGAAAGGATTTGGAATTCATAGAGCAATGGATACTCTAGGAGCAATTGGAGGTTCAATTTCAGTGTTTATTTTATTTTGGTTTTTGGGATTTAATTTTAAATCAATCATTCTCATAGCTTCAATTTTTTCTTTTCTCTCTTTAATTCCTTTATGTTTTGTAAAAGAAAAAAATAAAAAACCTCAAAATATAAATTTAAAAATTAGTTTCAAAAATCTTCCCAAATCTCTTAAACTATTTCTTTTAACTTCTACCATATTTGCTTTAGCAAATTTTAGTTATATGTTTTTTATATTAAAAGCTCAAAAATTATTTAGTGGAAAACTATCTGTTGGAACTCCAATTCTTTTATACATTCTTTTTAATATTTTTTATGCTTTACTTGCCGTTCCTTTTGGTAAACTCTCTGATAAAATAGGAAGGAAAAAAGTGCTCATTTTTGGGTATTTATTATTCTCTTTAACTTGTATTGGATTTGCATTGTTTAATTGCTTGACAGCTTTTATAATTTTGTTTGCTATTTATGGTGTGGTTTATGCTATTTTAGATGGAAATCAAAGAGCTTTTGTTTCAGATTTATCTCCTAATGAATTAAAAGCTACAGCCTTGGGAGCTTTTCATACTTCAACGGGATTAATAAACCTTCCTGCAAGTTTAATTGCAGGTTTTTTATGGCAAATAGCTCCAACTTTAAGTTTTCTTTATGGAGCAACAATTAGTTTGGTTTCTGTAATTTTCTTTATTATTTTTTGGAAAAAGTTTTAAAAAAGTCAAAAAGGTTGACAAATATAATTTGTAGTGGTAAAAAAGTAAATACCTAAATTTTGAAAAGGTCAGAATATTTTAAAAAAAATTAATTTTTATAAAATTTTATGGAAGCAGGAATCATTTTAGCACTTTTGGGAGGAGCCCTAGCTGTAATATTGGGAGGTATAGGATCTATTTTAGGAATAGGAATGGCAGGAAGGGGAGCGAGTGCGGTAATTTCTGAAGAACCTGAAAAATTTGGAAAAGCTTTGGTTTTAGAAGCTTTGCCTGGCACTCAAGGAATTTATGGATTTTTGGTTGCGATTTTAACTGCTCAAAAAATTGGTCTTTTAACAGGTAACCCAAAAATGATTCCTCTGGAAATAGGTTGGCAAATTTTCTTAGCCTGTTTGCCTTGTGCTCTTTTGTGTTTGTTATCAGCTTTTTTTCAAGGAAAAGTTGTTGTTGCAGGGCTTCAAGCTTTAGCAAAAAAAGAAGAAACAGGAGGAAAGGCAATTATTTTGGCAGCAATGGTTGAAACTTATGCAGTTTTGGGACTTTTGGTAAGTGTCTTAATTTTAAATGGAATTGCGGTTACCTAAATATTTTTATGGCTTTAAAAGATATCATTAATGAGATTTTGAAAGAAAAAGAAGAAAAAATAAAAGAAATTGAAAGAGAAAAAGAAAGAGAAAGAAAAGAAATTGAAAAAAAATATCAAAAAGAATTAGAAAAGAGAAAGAGAGAAATTTTAGAGAAAAAAAGAGAAGAATTTGAAAGAGAAATTTTAGCCCAAAAAGAAAAATTGGAAAGAAAAAGAGAGATTTTGATTTTAAAAGAAAAAAAGGGAAAATTGGATGAAATTTATAATCAATTTTTTGAACAATTAAAAAACTTAAAGGGAGAAAAAGAAAAAAAGATATTAGAAAAACTGATTGAAAAGGTTTTTTTGGAGATTAAAGATATTCCAGAAAAAGAAATTGAAATTTTGGCAGTTTCAAAAAAAGAGAATCTTTTGAGAGAAATTTTAAGAGAAAAAGGGAAGGAAAATTTACTTTCTTTAAAATCAATTGAAGGGTCATTTGGTTTTTTAGTAAAGACAAAAAAATTTGACATTGACTGCACTTTGGAAAGCCTTTTTGAAATAACAAAAGCAAATACCCAAACTTTTGTGGCTAAAATTCTTTTTGAATAAAAAATCTTATGACAGATTATACCTTTTCAAGTGTTTATGTAAGAACTATTGAAAAGTGGCTTTTGGATGAAACAGACATTCAAAGGATGGTAGGAGCAAAAGATGCAAAAGAAGCTTTAAGAGTTTTGGAAGATACAAATTATGCAAAAGAATTCAAAGGTTTGATTTTAAAAATAGACCCCAAAGATTACAGAAAAATATTAAAAGAAGACTTAAGAGTAGCAAAAAAATTACTCTATTGTTTAGTAGACGATAAAAATTTAATAAAACTTTGTCTTTTGTCTTTTGATTTTCATAACTTAAAATTGTTTTTTAAAGAAAAACTCTTTGGAATTTCTCTTTCAGAGTTTGTCTCTTCTCACGGCTCTCAAGACCCAAAAGAATTAAAAAAAGAGGTTTTCGAAAAAAGAGGCAAAATTGACGAAGAATTTAAAAAAGCTATAAAAAGGGCAAATGAAGCTTTTGAAAAAAAGAAAGAGCCTTTTTTTATTGATACATTTTTAGATAAAGAAAAATTCAAAATTTCTTTAATTTTGGCAAAAAAATTAAAAAGCGACTGGATAATAGATTTTTTTAAAAGAAAAATTGATCTTTTAAATTTAGCAAATATTATTAGGCTTTATCATTTAAAAAAAATAGAAAAAATAAAAGATGTTTTAATAGAAGGTGGAAAAATAAATTGGGATTTAAAAGTTTTGGCAAAATGTGGAGATATAAAAGATGTAATTTTTTCTTTTAAAAAGGAGTTTGATTTGAAAGTTCAAAAAATTTTAAATAATTTTTTGGAAGACAAAAATTTATGGAAATTAATGAAAAAATTAAAAGATCTTCAAACAGAGTATTTAAAAACTTCAAAATTTATAATTTCTGGTCCTGAGGTAATTTTAGCCTATTTTTTGGGAAGAGAAACCGCAAATAGAAATGTAAGAATAATTATGGAGGGAAAACTTTATGGATTGGCTCCAAAAGAAATTCAAGAAAGAGTAAGAATTCCTTTTTAATTTTCAAAAAGGATTTTATGGAAATATTAGATTTTATAAAAATTTTTCTTTTATCTGCCTTGCCTATTTTAGAAATAAGAGGAGCTTTACCAATAGGAGTTTTTATATTTAAAAAAAGCCTTATTTTGAGTTTTATTTTTTCTTTTTTGGGAAATGTATTTTCAGTTTTTTTAATTTTAGTTTTTTTGGAAAAGACAATTTTTTATCTTAAAAATTTTTCTTTATTTAAAGAATTTATTCTTTGGCGAGAAAAAAAAGCAAAACCCTTAATTGAAAAATACGGAAAATGGGGGCTTTTATTTTTTGTTGCTTTACCTCTTCCTTTCACTGGAGGGTGGACGGGGAGTTTAATTTCAATTATTTTTGGATTAAATTTTAAAGAATCATTTTTTATTATTTGTTTGGGAATTTTTATAGCAGGTTTAATTGTTACTTTTTTATCTTGCTTTTTTGGAATTACCACAAAAGCAAATTTTACAATATTTTAAATTATGGAAAAATTTAAAATTGCAATTTTAGGGGAAAGGAAAGATGTAATATTTTTTAAAGGATTAGGATTTGAAGTGTTTTTTGTAAATGAGAATTTTTCAGAAACATTAAAAGAGATTGAAAAAAGAAAAGATTTAGGTATATTATTTATTACTCAAGATGTTTTTTCAAAAATTGATAAAGAAATATTGAAAAAAATTTCCCAAAAAAAATTACCTGCGATTGTTTCTTTGCCAATAAAAGAAAAAGACAAAAAAGAAGAATTAAAAGAAATAATAAAAAAAGCTATTGGTAAAGAAGAAATTTCAATTTAAATAAAAAATTTATGGAAAGAGTAGGAAAAATAATTAAAATTTCAGGACCTTTAGTTGTCGCCAAGAATATGGAAGGAGCTAAAATGTTTGAAGTGGTAAGGGTTTCTGAAAAGAGACTTTTGGGAGAGGTAATTAATATTAAAGGAGATTTAGCATTTTGCCAAGTTTATGAAGATACAACTGGAATTGCCTGTGGAGAACCAGTTTTTGCCACGGGTGAGCCTTTGTCAGTTGAATTAGGACCTGGGCTTTTGGGTTCCATTTATGATGGAGTTCAAAGACCATTAAATTTAATTGAAAAAAAGTCAGGAGCTTTTATTGAAAGAGGAATTGAGGTTCCGGCTTTAGACAGAGAAAAAAAATGGCACTTTAAACCTTTAGTAAAAAAAGGAGAAATATTAGAACCCGGAGATATTTTAGGAGAAATAAAAGAAGGGGAATTTTTACATAAAATTTTGGTTCCTCCTTTTTTAGAAAAAGGAGTTTTAAAAGAAATAAAGGAAGAAGGAGAATATAACATTGAAGAAATTATTGGGAAATTGGAGACAAAAAAAGGAATTTTTGATTTAAAAATGTATCACAAATGGCCGGCAAGAAAAAAAAGACCAGTAAAAAAAGAGCTTCCTCCAGAAGAAATTTTAGTGACCGGCCAAAGAGTAATTGATAGTTTGTTTCCTATGGTAAAAGGAGGGACAGCTTGTGTGCCAGGACCTTTTGGTGCTGGAAAGACTGTTATTCAACATCAATTAGCAAAATGGGCAAATGCTGATATCATTATTTTTATTGGATGTGGTGAAAGAGGAAATGAAATGACAGATGTTTTAATTGAATTTTCAAAATTAAAAGACCCAAGAACAAATAGGCTTTTGTTAGAAAGAAGTGTCTTGATTGCAAACACCTCAAATATGCCAGTTTCTGCAAGAGAAGCTTCAATTTATATTGGAATTACTATTGCTGAATATTTTAGAGATATGGGATATGATGTAGCCCTGATGGCTGATTCCACTTCTCGTTGGGCAGAAGCCTTAAGAGAAATTTCAGGAAGAATGGAAGAAATGCCAGGAGAAGAAGGTTATCCTACTTATTTAGCTTCAAGAATCTCTGCTTTTTATGAAAGAGCAGGTAAAATGGTATGTTTGGGAAGAGAAAAAAGAGAAGGTTCGGTATCGGTAATTGGAGCTGTTTCTCCTCCAGGAGGAGATTTCTCAGAACCTGTAACTCAATGCACTTTAAGAGTCACGAAAGTATTTTGGGGATTGGACGATAGCTTGGCAAATAGACGACATTTCCCTGCGATTAATTGGTTAACCTCTTATTCTCTTTATAAAGAAAGAGTAGGGGAGTATTTAGCAAAAAAAATTGATCCTGAATTTCCAAAATTAATTAATTTGGCTCAAGAATTTTTACAAAAAGAAGCCAATTTACAAGAAATAGTAAGTTTAGTGGGAAAAGAAGGACTTTCAGAAAAGGACAAATTAGTTTTGGAAATTGCCAAATCAATTAGAGAAGATTTTTTAATTCAGAATGCTTTTGACAAAATAGATACTTTTTGTTCTCTTTTGAAACAATACTTAATTTTAAAAGCAATATTTACTTTTGAAAAAAAAGCAAGAGAATTAATTGAAAAAGAAAAAAAACTATCAGAAATTGACAAAGAAGGACAAATAAAAGAGAAAATTGCAAGATTAAAATATATTCCAGAAGAAAATTTAAAAGAAATTGAAAAAACTATCAAAGAAATTGAAAATTATGTTTCTTAAAGAATACAAAACAATAACCCAAATAAAGGGACCTTTGGTTTTTGTGGAAGGAGTAAAAGGAGCCAAATATCAAGAATTGGTAGAGGTGATTATGGAAAATGGAGAAAAAAGATTGGGACAAGTTTTAGAAGCTTCAGATGAAATGACAGTGGTACAAATGTTTGAGGAAACGAGAGGATTAAAAATTAAAAATTCAAAAGCAAAATTTTTGGGAAAGACCTTGAAAATTGGAGTTTCAGAAAAAATGTTAGGAAGAATATTTTCTGGAAGCGGAAAACCGATTGATGATGGACCACAAATTATTCCAGAAAAAGAAGTTGATATTCAAGGTTCTCCTTTGAATCCTTATAGCCGAGATTATCCTGAAGATTTTATTCAAACTGGAATTTCAGCTATTGATGGTCTTAATACTTTAGTAAGAGGACAAAAACTTCCTATTTTTTCAGGAGCTGGACTTCCTCATAATCAATTAGCAGCTCAAATTGTAAGACAGGCAAAAGTGAGAAAAACGGGAGAAAAATTTGCAATTGTCTTTGGAGCGATGGGAATTACTTTTGAAGAAGCTAATTTTTTCATTAAAAGTTTTGAAGAATCTGGAGTATTAGGTAAAACAATTCTATTTATTAATTTGGCTGATGATCCAGTAATTGAAAGAATAGCTTTGCCTAGAATTGCTTTGTCTGTTGCTGAATTTTTAGCATTTGAAAAAGGGCATCACATTTTAGTTATTTTAACCGATATGACAATGTATTGTGAGGCTTTAAGAGAAATTTCTGGAGCTAGAAAGGAAATTCCAGGAAGAAGAGGATATCCAGGATATTTATATACTGACTTGGCAACAATTTATGAAAGAGCAGGAAAAATAAAGGGAAGAGAAGGTTCAATCACTCAAATTCCAATTTTGACAATGCCAGAAGATGACAAAACTCATCCTATTCCTGATTTAACAGGTTATATTACAGAAGGACAAATTATGTTGTCAAGAGAACTTCATCAAAGGGGAATTTATCCACCTATTGATGTCTTAAGTTCTCTCTCCAGATTAAAAGACAAGGGAATTGGCGAAGGAAAAACTAGAGAAGATCACCCAGGAGTTTTGAATCAAATGTTTTCTTTTTATGCTAAAGGTAAAGAAACAAGAGATTTAGCAGCTATTTTGGGCGAAGCTTCTTTAACAGAAATTGATAAAAAATACTTAAAATTTGCTGAACTTTTTGAAGAAAAATTCTTAAAACAAGGTTTTGAAGAAGAAAGATCAATTGAGAAAACCTTGGAAATTTCTTGGGAACTTTTATCTTTGCTTCCTTTATCTGAACTAAAAAGAGTTAAAAAAGAGCACATTGAAAAATACGGGAAAAAATATTTGAAAACATGAAAAGAGCTATTTTTTCTGTTTATGATAAAAAAAACATTGTTTTTTTAGCTAAAGAATTAAAAAAAATGAATTGGGAAATAATAGCTACTCAAGGAACTGGAAAAGTTTTAAAAAAAGCAAAAATTGATTTTGTGCCTATTGAAAAGATAAATAAAATAGGTGAAATTTTTGGAGGGAAATTAAAAACAATCTCTCCTCAAATTGAAGGAGGTTTACTTTTGGATAGAGAAAATGAAAAAGAAAAAAAAGAGGCAGAGAAATTAAAAATTTTTCCTATTGATATGGTAGTTTGCAATTTTTATCCTCTGCCAAAAATTGATATTGGAGGACCTTGTATGGTAAGAGCAGGAGCAAAAAATTATAAATTTGTCACAGTGGTAGTTGATCCAAAAGATTACCAAATGATAATTAAACTTTTAAAAGAAAAAAATGAAATCCCTTTGCAAATAAGATTGAAATTGGCTAAAAAGGCTTTTTTGAAGACCTCTCAGTATGATAGGAAAATATTTAATTTCTTGACAAAAAATGAAAAAAAGAGAACTTCCTAAAGGGAAGGCAAGAGAATTAGAAAAAGCTCTTGAAGAAGAAGAAAAATTTGCTCTTTTTGAAAAAATGAAAAATGAAGTAATTTGGGTAAATCCTGAAATAAAATTGCCTTTTAAAATAAAAGAGCATAAAGAAAATCCTTTGGGTGTATTTTTGAAACTTCAAAGAGAAAAAAATGCATCTTATAAAAAATTAGAAATTATACCAGGAGAATGCCGGTCAGCTCTTTTAGGAAGGGTAATTTTCAAAGATAAAAATAATAATTACTTTAGAGACATTGATTTAAAAGGAATAGGAGATGTGTGTGCCCCATCTTTAATAGGTCAACCATTTGCCTGGTTTAGTTATCATGGATTTTTAAGTAGAGAAGATGCCGAAAAAGAAAAAACAATAAGTGAAGAGTTGGCTAAAGCTAAAATAAGAGTACCGAGAGTGTTAGCGATTATTAAGTTAAAAGAGGTAATTTTTAAAAATAAAAAAATCCCAATAGAAGAATTATCAAAAAAAACTTCGGTACCAGAGAATTTTCAGCCAGTAGTGATGGTAAGAAGTTTTAGGACAAAAGCGAAAGTAGAAAATCTTTTTTCTCATTCTATCTCAGAAAGAATTAAAAATTTACTTTTAGAAGATGCTAAAGAAATAGTAAGACAAGAAACTGGGAAAAAAGAATTATCTAATAAAGACTACTTAATGTGGTTCAGTCAGACTCTAGGAGAAAATTTAGGAAGACTGCATAAAATGGGGTATTGCCATTTCAATTTACATCATCAAAACCTTACTTTAGCGTGTGAATTAGTAGATTTTGACACCGTTGAAAAATTTACTCAGTTAAAAGAGATAGAAAAAGATTTAGATGGGGCAAATAAAATTTTGAAAGATCTGGGAGAAAAATTAGGAGTTTCTTTTTCTTTATTAAAAGAAAAATTTAAAAAAAGTTATGAAAGACATTTTCAAAGAGAATATCAAGATTGAACTTAAAAAATTTCTTTTGCTCCGATACGGAGAAAATCCTCATCAAAAAGGAGCTTTTTATGTGGATTTAAAAAGCAAGGATAATTTAGCTCTCTTTAGATTTAAAAAAGTTCAGGGAAAAGAACTAAGCTTTAATAATCTTTTGGATATTACAGCTACTATTGATACTCTCTGTGAAATAGAAAAGAAAAAACCTGCCTGTACAATTTTAAAACATCAAAATCCCTGCTGTGCCAGTTATGGAAAAGATATTAAATCTGCTTTTTTGAATGCTTTTAAAAAAGGAGATACATTGGCTGCTTTTGGAGGAATAATTGGAGTAAATAGGGAAGTGGGAAAAGACTTAGCAAAAGAAATTGTAAAAAATTTTTTTGAAATTTTAGTTTGTCCTAAAGTAAAAAAGGAAGCTAAAGAAATTTTTTCAAAAAAGCCAAAATTAATAATTTTGGAAAATGAGAATTTAAAAAATCCTACCAAAAGTAAAGAATTAGATTTCAAAAAAGTAAGAGGAGGATTTTTGGTTCAAGAACCAAATCTAAAAGAGCTTGATATTAAAAGTTTGGAATTTGTTACTAAAAAGAAACCCACAAAAAGACAAATTAATGACTTAATATTTGCCTGGAAAATCTGCAAGGTTTCTAAATCAAACGCTATTGTTTTGGTAAAAAATGAGACCTTGATTTCTTCAGGTGTTGGACAACAAGATAGAAAAAGAGCTTGCGAAATTGCGGTAATGAAAGCAAAAGAAAAAGCAAAAGGTTGTGTTGCTGCTTCTGATGGATTTTTTCCTTTTGCTGATGGTCCTGAAATTTTAATTAAAGCAGGTGTTAAGGCTATTTTACAACCTGGGGGATCAATAAGAGACAAAGAGGTTATAAAAATTTGTGATAAATTTAAAATTCCAATGGTTCTTACTCGTCAAAGAGGTTTTTGTCATTGAAGAATAAAATAAAATATGGTATATAAAATTTCTATGGAAAACAAAATTAGAGCTTTTTTGGAACCATATTTAAAAAAGGATTTACCAGATGTAAGAGCGGGCGATACAGTAAGAGTGGAAGAAATAATTAAAGAAGGAGATAAAGAAAAAATTCAAGCTTTTGAAGGAATTGTAATTGCCAGAAAACACGGAAAGGAAATGGGAGCGACAATTACAGTAAGAAAAGAAATTTTAGGAGTAGGAGTAGAGCGAATTTTTCCACTTCATTCCCCAAATATTAAATCAATTAAGATTTTAAAAAGAGGAAAAGTAAAAAGAGCAAAATTATATTATTTAAGAAAATTAAAAGGGAAAAAGGCAAAAATAAAAGAAAAATAAAATTTGCGGACGTGCTGGAATTGGAAGACAGGCATGCTTGAGGGGCATGTGGGCATCTTGCCCGTGGGGGTTCAAGTCCCCCCGTCCGCATTTTTTTTAAAAATGAGAGAAAAAATCTTTGAAAAGAAAAAAGAAACTCAACAAGAAAGAAAAATAAAAGAGCTTCAAGAGAAAATAGCAAAAAGCAGCAAAGAAATTGATGTGAGTAAAATTTTACCTGAACTTTCTGAAAAAAGAAACGAAATAAAAATTAAGCTTCCTGAAGAGGTATTTGATCCTAGAGACCCGTGGACAGAAATTTTTGCTAATGGCTTGAGAAAAATTGCCAAAGAAAAAATTGAAAACAAAAATGTCTGGGAAGTAGGAATTGGTAGTGGAGTTATTGCAGTACTTTTGAAATTATTAGGAGCTAAAAAAGTTTTTGGAAGCGATATAAATGAAACAGCTGTTTTAACTGCTAAAGAAAATGTAAAAAGACTTTTAGGAAAAGAGGCTTTGAAAGATTTTGAATTTATGGTGGGAGATTTATTTTCTTTTTTGAAACGTCTTAAAAATATAGATTTAGTAGTAGGGTGTCTTCCTCAAATTCCTGTTTCTTTTGAAGTAAAAGGAAGAAATACTGCTGATTATTATTCTGAAAAAGACTACCCCTCTCATTTCAATATTGTTGGACTAGGGTTGATTGATAATTTTTTAAAGCAAATTCAAAAAGAAAAATTGCTTTCAGAAAAAACAACTATAGTATTAAATTTGGGGGGGAGACCTTCAAAAAAGACTTTACTTGAATTATTTATAAAGAATGGTTTCCAACCTGAAATTGTTGATGAAAAAATAATTCGTCAAGACCCTAATACTTCTCTTTCTACTTTAGTAAAAATTGAACAAAATTTTCCTTCAATTAAATTTGAATTTTTTGAAGATCCAGAAGGGAAAAACAAAATTTCAGCTACTCAAGCTGAAGAAAAAAGAAAAAAAGGAGAAAATGTCTTTCATAAAATTTATGTCATTTGTGGAACACCAAAATGAAATTTGAAGAGTTTTTAAAAAAAAGAGAAATTGTTTTATTAGATGGAGCTATTGGAACAGAACTTCAAAGAAGAGGGTTTAATACAGCTTTGCCTCTTTGGACAGGTGAAGCTTCTTTGTTGGCTCCAAAATTATTAGAACAAATTCATACAGATTATGTCAAAGCAGGAGCTGATATTATTTCTGCCAATACTTTTAGAACCACAAGATGGACTTTTAAAAAAGCAAAAAAAGAAAGATTAGCCAAAAAGGCAACAATTTCTGCAATAAAAATTGCTCAAAAAGTAAAAAAGAACTCAAAAAGAGAAGTTTTCGTAGCAGGGGTTTTAGCTCCTTTAGAAGATTGCTATCGGCCAGACTTGGTACCAGAAGATAAAATTTTAGAAAGAGAACACAAAAGACAAGTTGAACTTTTAGATTCTTTAGGAATAGATTTATTTTTAATTGAAACAATAAACTGCCAAAGAGAGGCTAAAGTTCTTTTAAAACTAACAAAAAAAACAAAAAAGCCTACTTTAATAAGTTTTTGTATTAATGAAAATTTAGAACTTTTAAGTGGTGAAAAATTAGAAGATGTTATTGAAGAAATCAAAAAATATTCACCTTTGGTAATTTTATTAAATTGTATTCCTCCATCTTTAGCTACCAGAGGTTTAAAAAAATTAAGAGAAATTTTTTCTGGATTTATTGGAGTATATGCTCAAGGAGAAGGAATTCCTGAACAAAAAGAAGGATGGAAATTTGACAAAAGGATGAATTCTGTTTTATATCTAAAAAAAGTAAAAGAGTGGTTAAAGTATTCACCAAAAATCATCGGGGGTTGTTGTGGTACAACCCCAGAGTATATTAAGTTAATAAGAGAATTTTTAGATAAAAAAATTTAAGGGCGCGTAGCTCAATTGGCAGAGCGTCTGACTTACATTCAGAAGGTTTCAGGTTCGAGTCCTGACGCGCCCACAAAAATTCTTAAAAATTATGTTTGAGTCTCTTAAGCAATTAATTCAATTGGGAAAATTAAAGCAATTAAGAGAAAATTTAGAAAAAGAGAAAATAAAAATAGAAAAACAAGGAGTAGAAGTAATAGTAAATGGAAAAATGGAATTAGAAATGGTAAAACTCAATCCTCAGTTAGAAATTGCTCTGCAAGAGAAAATTGTCAAAGATTGTATAAATGAAGCTATAAGAGAAATTCAAAAATCTCTCCTTTCTAAAATGATGAAAAATTTTTAGATTTTTGTTCTAAATTTCCCAAAAAAGATCTTTAAAGGAAATATTTTTTATTGTTTTGTTTTTTTTAATTTCATTTAGTTTATTTTCTGTCTCAGAAATTTCTCTCTCTATTAGCTCCAATCTTTTTTGAGGTGTTAACCCTCTTTTTTCAAGAAACTCTAATATTTTTTCTTTGTGCCATTTTTTATAAAGAGAAATTTTTTCTAAATATTTTTTCTCTGCTTTTAAAATCTCTATTTTTTCCCTTAATAAGTTTTGAAAAAAATCTAAAAAATCTGACAAGCGATAGTGAGAAAGATCTAAACTTGCTTCTCCGCCAAAGTGTGAGAAAGAATAATCCAAAAATTCTTTTTTTAATTGATGTCTAAATAGCTCTTTATAATTTTTTCTTTTTTCCCAAAGCTTTTTCCAGTCTTTAAAAGAAATTGTCAATACCTTCACATTTTCTCCAAAAAATTTTGCAATCTCATAAGCCCTGGCAAAATACTTTCTCTTTTTTTCAAATGCTTCTTCATTTATTTTTCCTTGGGTCCAATTTTCTCCAAAAATATTTCTTAAAACTTCTTCTTGAGGACAAACTTTGTGTAAAAAATCAATCACCTTTTCACCACTTTCACCATTTTCACAAAGATATTGTGCTAAATAAGTGGCAGGCATCAAAAGAGCTTTTAGATGACTCATTCTTTTTAAATAAATATCTTTCCATCTTTGAGCTAATTTTTTACCACCTTGTATTTCTGCTAAGGTAGCTTCTCCTTCTCTGTAATCTTCAATTTCCAACCGAGATTCCAAATGAGTAATCTCATGAATAACATCCAAGGGAGTCAAATAAATATCTGAGAGAGAAGATTTAAAATTTAAAGGCAAAATTACCTTTTGTTGAGGAATAACAGAAACTACCTTCTCTTTTTCTCTTGTTCCATATACTGTCTCTAACAAATCTTTAGGAGAGAGTTTTCCTATTTTCTTTAAATCTTCTTTTAATTTTTCTAAAGAAACCCCTGTTACTTGAGCGACAACTGGTAAAATCTCTTTTTCCAAAAAAAGAGGATGAGAGATAATGTAGTAATCTGGTAAGGTTTCTTTTATTCTTTTTAATTTTATTTTTCCGTTTTCTTTTTTTATTTCGCAAAAGCCTATTCCTTCTAAAAAAGCAGGACTTCCTTTTAATTTTTGGTTAAAAAGAATTAATTTAGCTACTTTATCCAAGTAAAGATCAAAAGAGGCTCTATAAATAGAAAGTTTTGTTTGGATGTCTCCTATTACATTTAAAAGACATTTTCTTTCCAAATTTTTATTTTC
Source organism: uncultured Candidatus Saccharibacteria bacterium (assembly GCA_964552375.1). GTDB lineage: Bacteria > Patescibacteriota > Minisyncoccia > Minisyncoccales > CAZJYT01 > CAZJYT01. The sequence goes on along the minus strand of CAZKFX010000016.1, from coordinate 3,084 downwards.
CTCACAGACATCATTTACCAATTTTTCTATCTCTCCATTTTTAATCTCTCTTGAGTAAAGCTTGGTATTAATTCCTAAATCTTTAGCTTTTTCTTCTTTTATTCTCCAAAGTAAAGGATTTCCTCTTACCATTTCTAATTCTTCCTCTTTTAACTCAAATTCTTCTTCTAACTCAAATGTGTCTTCTATTGGTTCTCTTTCTCTTTTCCTACCAATTTGACTTTCTTTAAATACCATTTTTTAAAAAAAAATTCTATTTTTTTATCTTATCAAACAAATTATATTTTTTCTATATCTTGACATTGTAATTTTTATCGAGTAAAATCGATAAAAATTGCAGAATTTATCGATTAAAATAATTATGTTAGACAAACCAACAATTTTAGAAATTTTATCTGATTGGAATTTCTGGAAAAGAGATTTACCTGTGGGAATTGAAAGAGAAAGATATTTGTCACGAGTAAATTCTTTTTTAAAATCAAATGTTATTTTAGCCATTATTGGAGTAAGAAGAGCTGGAAAATCATTTTTGATGCGCCAAATTGCTAAAAGACTAATTTCTCAAGGAGTAAAAAGAGAAAATATCTTAATTGTAAATTTCGAAGATAAAAGATTTATTGATTTTTCAATAGAACTTCTTGATAAAATCTACGAAACTTACTTGGAAACAGTTAAACCTAAAGAAGGTAAGGTTTTTCTTTTTTTGGATGAAGTCCACAAAGTTTCGCAATGGGAAAGATGGGTAAGAACTTTTCATGAACTTCAAAAAGGAAAAGTAATTATCTCAGGTTCTTCAGCTAATTTAATGAAAGGGGAATTAGCTACTTTATTAACCGGACGGCATCTTGATTTAAATGTTTTTCCTCTTTCTTTTTCTGAATTTTTATACTTTAAAGGATTAAAAATTAAAAATGATTTAGATCTTGTGAGTCAAAAAATTACAATAAGAAAATATTTTAATGAATATTTTGAATTTGGAGGATTTCCAGAAGTAGTTTTAAGTGATGAAAAAAAACTTCTTCTTTTAACTTATTTTGATGATATTATAACCAAAGATATTGAAGGAAGATTTCAGATAAAAGAAAAAATGAAATTAAGAAGTTTGATTAGATTTTATCTTTCTAATATTGGAAATCTTATTACTTTTAACTCTCTTAAAAAAATTTTAGAAATAAGCACTGATACAATTGAAAAATTTTCTTATTTTTTTGTTCAAGCAAATTTAATTTTCTTTCTTAAAAAATTTTCTTTTAAAATAAAAAAACAAGAAAAAAGTCCTCGAAAAGTTTACACTATCGATTTAGGATTGGCTAATGCTGTTGGTTTCAGATTTTCTCAAAGAAAAGATTTTGCTTTTGAGAATTTGGTTGCTTTAGAATTGAAAAGAAAACAAAATGATGATCCTCTTTTAGAAATGTATTATTGGCAAGATGAAAGAAAAAGAGAAGTTGATTTTGTATTAAAAAGAAATTTTCAAGTGAAAGAATGTATCCAAGTAAGTGCCGTTGAGACAGAAAAAGAAATTCCTGAAAGAGAAATAAAATCTCTACTTAAATGTGCTGAAAAATTAAAATGTTCTAATCTCTTGATTATTACATCAGATTACGAAGGAGAAAAAAAGATAAAAAATAAATTAATAAAATTTATCCCCTTATGGAAATGGTTATTAAAAAAACCAAAATTTTAACAGGGGTCTGACCCCTGTCAGACCTATAAGTCTATAACATATTGGAAAATCTAAGGGTGTTAATAATATATTTTAATGCGAGGAATGTTATTATAAGAGGGTGTTAAGATTTCGCTGATAATCAATAGCAGTAAGGGGGTGACTCTTTATTCTTTTTCTAGTGCTTCATAACATTCTTTCTTTATATCATCTAAGTAGTTTACAAAATCCTTTATATAAGAAGGGGATAGAGAACGGTCTTTTTCTATTTTATGCATCCAATGACTAATTTCTTCACATAGAGACTTATCATTCGTAATTTTTGCTACTTCTATATAACACCGGTATCTTGAATAAGATAAAAGAGGAATTTTTTCACAAATAGATTTGTCCTTTTTGAGTTTTGCTATCTCAGTATAACACTTCTCTCTGAAGGACGTGTTATAATAGTCTGAACCAGGAAAAAACTTTGCACATAATGTAAAATCTTTCTCTTTTTTTGCGACATTTAGATAGCAATTCAACCTTTCCCACTCTGATGTTACTACAAATGCACAAGTATACTTACTTGGAAATTTATCTCTAATAACTGAAGAAGAGATAATAAAAAATCCAAATAAAACTATCCCATAAAGTCCACTTAATATTAAATCCCTAATCCATTTTTTAATTGAAAACTTCCTTTTAAATAGACTAAATAATGTTAAAACTATCCCTGGAAAGACCAAAAAAATTATTGAGAATAATATTGCATAGAAAACAAATTCGCCTCCCTGATAATTTGCTATCCAGGCAAAACATATTCCACATATTACCAGTGCATTGCCCAACCAGTATATCAGCATTATCTTCTTTTGACGTACTAAATATACTACAAAAGATATTACAGCTACTATATTCAAACCCAATCCTATATAAGGAGGAAAGAGATTCATTGAGAAAGGGAAAACAATGAAGATCCATGTTCCAACAAGAAAGAAAATCCCAATTTTTTCTTTTTCTATAGGAATTTTAAAAGCCATATCTCAATTTGCTTTTTAACTGATTTTTCATTGTAGAAATTTAACACCTTTTTATCTAACTCATTATTCATTTCCATTTTAGTTCAAAGAAAATTTAATTTCAAGCTTAAGTAAAATAAAAATATTGAATATTTACTTTTAAATAGAAGAAAGGTAACCAAAATAAGAGAAATATCTTTGGTTATCAATAAAAAATAGAATTGGTGACTTAAAAATTTTCAATAGCAAGAGTCTTGAGGAGCTAAAGCAAAAACTATATTGCTATATAGCAGTGTAGTTTTTGCCGAAATTTATATGGAACCAAAACTGACAGGGGTCTGACCCTTGTTAGTTTTTTAGAAGTTGATTTTTTTAAAATTAAGGTGTAAAATGATTATAGAAATAAAAAAAGAAGAC
>CAZKFX010000015.1:0-24989 GCA_964552375.1 uncultured Candidatus Saccharibacteria bacterium | reverse complement strand
AATCAGAAAGATTCTTTTTTACTACCGAAACTAATTTAGCTTTTGTTTTAGAGTCACCAGATGCAAATAAAGTTACTTTGTGTCCTCTTTTTACCAATCCTTCGGTTAATCTTGACACAATGAGTTCAACACCTCCAAAACCTTTAGGGGGAACCCGGAACCAGAGAGGAGAAACTTGAGCAATGTTTAGTTTTCGCATAATTTACTTTTTTATCAATTTTTCTTTTTAGTTTCAATTCATAAGTCCTAAAATGTATTAAACTTGATATTTTAGAGAATTATTGGTTATTATTACTAATAACCAAAGCATCTTTTCTTGCCTTTGTTGTTTAAATCCTAAAATATTTCATTAAGCCTTAGTTTTATATGAAAAAATACTCAAAGAGTTTAAAATACATAAATAATTACTGGAAGAAAATTACTTTTTATCATCCAAAAGATGAAAAACTTTCTATTGGACTTCCTCATCCTTTTGTTGCTCCAAATGCAGAAAAGTTTAAAAAAGTTCAATTCTATTGGGATAGTTATTTTATCATTTTAGGATTAATAGAAGCCCAAAAAATCTCTTTAGCAAAAGGAATGGTAGATAATTTAATTTATCTTTTTAAAAGGTTTGGAAGAATTCCTTCGGGTAGTGATTTTCCTTGCTTGGTAATTTCTCAGATTCCTTTTTTGACCTCAATGATTTTAGAAATTTTTTATATTACTAAAAATAAAAAATGGCTTAGGAAAACTTCTATTGTTGCAGAAAGCGAACTAAAAAATTATTGGATGAATAAAGAGCATTTAGTATATAGAAATTTATCAAGATACTGTGATAAGTTTTTGAGTCATGAAATTAGCGAACACGAATCAGGTTGGGATTGTACTTCTCGTTTTTCTGGAAAATGTTTAGATTATCTTCCGGTTGATTTAAATTGTTGTCTATACAAATATGAAAAAGATCTCTCTGAGATTTATGAGATATTGAATAACAGAAAAAAGAAGAATTATTATCTAAAAGCAAGTGAAAAAAGAAAAAAAACAATAATAGAATTGATGTGGAATGAAAAAAAAGGATTTTTCTTTGATTATAATTGGAAACTAAAACGTCAAAGTAATTTTTATTCTTTGGCTGGCTTTTTTCCTTTATGGGTGAAAATAGTGACCCCCTCTCAGGCAGAAAAAATGAGAGAAAACCTGAAAAAATTTGAACAAAAAGGAGGATTAGCAAATACCCAAAAACACAATCTTTTCAAAAAATTTAGACAATGGGATTATCCTAATGGATGGCCTAATTTACAATGGATTGTGATTAAGGGACTGTTAAATTATAAATTTGAAAACGATGCCAAGAGAATAGCAAAGAAATGGTTAGATATGGTAGAGAAGGTATTTTTAAACACAAAGAAGTTTTGGGAAAAATACGATGTGGTAAAATGTGATGTAGGAAAAGAAGGAAGATACCCTACCCAGAGTGGTTTTGGGTGGACAAATGCCCTTTTTTTAAAAATAGCTAAAGAACTCAAATTTATATGAAAAGAATAATAGTTGTTTCAAACTGGTTACCTTTTTTAGTAAGATTAAAAGAAAAAAAAATTTATCTTTCTTCTACAAAAGGAAGGAAAGGTGGGTTTATTGCTACTTTCAGTAAAATTTATAAATCAAAAAATATTCTTTGGATTGGTAATCCTGGAATAACAAAAGAAGAAGCAAAAGGATTGGAAGGAGAAATTAAATCAAAATTGAGAAAAGAAAATTGTTATCCTGTATTTATTCCTCAAAAAGATTTTGAGGATTATTTTTTTGGTTTTTCAAATAAAATCCTCTGGCCCCTTTTTCACTATTTTCCAGAACGCGCTTTTTTCAATGAAGAATTCTGGTTAGCTTACAAAAAAGTTAATGAGTTGTTTTGTGAGGTTGTATTGAGTTTGACAAAACCAGAGGATATTGTTTGGATTCATAACTTTCATTTAATGCTTTTACCTGAATTAATAAGAAAAAAATATCCCACAGCCAACATCGGTTTTTTTTTGCACATTCCATTTCCTAACTTTGAGATTTTCCGTTTACTTCCTCAAAGAAAAGAGATATTAAAAGCTCTTACTAAAGCAGATCTTGTTGGTTTTCATACTTATTCTTATGCCAAACACTTTTTAGAATCAGTGCGTTATATTTTAGGATACGAATGCTCTTTTAATAACATTAAGACTGAGAATAGAATTTGTAGAGTGGATTATTTTCCAATGGGGATTGATTGTCAAAGATTTACTCAAGCTTTTAAAAATAAAAAAGTTAAAGAAAAGATTTATAAAATAAAAAATAAGATTGGAAAAAGAACTATCATTTTATCAATTGATAGATTAGATTATACCAAAGGAATTTGTCAGAGATTGAAAGCTTTCAATTTATTTTTAAACCAATTTCCTCAATTTAAGAAAAATGTAACTCTTTTTTTAGTAGTTGTGCCTTCTGGTAATCAAAATATAAAAGAATACCAGGTATTAAAAAAAGAAATTGAACAATTGGTTTCAGAAATTAATGGGAAGTATGGCACATTGGATTGGATTCCTATTCACTATTTTTACCGGCCTCTTTCTTTTGAATTTCTATGCGTTCTTTATTTAGTAGCTGAAGTTGCTCTTTTAACTCCTTTTCGTGATGGAATGAACCTGATTGCTAAAGAGTTTTTAATTTCAAAAACCGAAGGAAAGGGAGTGTTAATTTTAAGTGAAACAGCAGGAGTTGCGGAAGAATTGGTAGAAGCTATAATTGTTAATCCGAATAATGTAAAAGAAATAGCCTTAGCTATTAAAGAAGCTTTGACTATGCCAGAAGAAGAGCAAAAAGTTAGAAATATAAGAATGCAGGCCAGAATTAAAAGATATGATATTTACAAATGGCAGGAAGATTTTTTAAAAAGTTTGTCAGAGATTAAACAAATTCAAAGACAAACAGAAGTGAGATTGATTGATGAGAAAAAAGAAAAAGAGGTAATTAAAGAATATCGGAATACAAAAAGACATTTGTTTTTGTTAGATTTTGACAAAACCTTTTTAGTAAATTCTCAAGAATTTGATAAAGCCTTTTTGAAAGTTTTAGAAGATTTAAGCCAGGAGCCTCAAAATGAAGTAGTAATTTTGAGTAAAAATCAAAAAGAAATTTTAGAGAAAACCTTTGGGAAATTAGAAATTAATTTAGTAGCTGAAAATGGTCTTTGGATCAAAGAGAAAAAATCTCATTGGAAAATTATCCAACCATTAAATACAGAATGGAAAGAAAAATTAAAACCAATTTTACAAAGGTACTTAGATAAAACTCCTGGTTCTTTTGTTGAAGAAAAAGACTTTTCTTTAATTTGGAATTTTCAAAAAGTGATTCCAGAATTGGCTTTGGTTAGAAAAAGACAATTAAAGGAAGAATTGTTTCCATTTTTAAAAGAATCAAATTTGGAGATTTTTGAAGAAGACAAATTTTTAGAAATTAGAGATGAGAAGATAAATAAAAAAGAAATTGTTTTAAAATGGTTAGAAAAAGAAAATTGGGATTTTATATTGGCCTTGGGTGATAACAAATCAGATGAGGAAATTTTCAAAATTTTGCCTTCTTTTGCTTTTTCTTTTAAAATAGGGCTTAAAATTTCAAAAGCAAAATTCAATCTTCCTTCATTTAAATCAGCTTTTTCTTTTTTAAAAAAGATTGAATATAGTCTTCCTTTAACTTAAAATTAATATAATATAATAATAAAAATAAAATTGAGATAAAAAATGTTTTTAAAATCAATTTTCTCAAAAGTTTTAGTGTGGCTGGTTTTGTTTTCTTTTTTGATTTTCCCTTTTAAAATTTTGGCTAAAGATTTCATTTGTGGTGTTTATTTTACTGGAATAGGATGCCCCCATTGCGCCAAAACAGATCCAGTAATTTTTGAAAAATTGATTAAAAATTATCCAAATTTGATAATTATTGAATATGAAATTTATCATCAAAAGAAAAATATTCTTTTGTTACAAAAATACTGTTTTGATTACGATTTAAAGATTTCTTGTGGTATTCCCTTGATTTTTTTTGGCTCCCAAAAAGAAAATATTCTCTCTGGCGACATTCCAATATTACGGAATATAGAAAATAAAATAAAAGAGAAATCAAAAATTAAATGCGCTCTACCTGATCAAAAAGAAAAAGAATTTGAGAAATTAGATTTAACTCTTTTGCCAGGTCAATTTAAAATTTGGAGAAAAGATAGAATTTTAATAAGAGAAAGCAAAAATAAATTTATTTTTGGTTGGAATGGAAAAATTTCTAATTTGACTTTATCCCAAGAAAAAGAAAATTCAAAAGAGCTTCTTTTAGAATTGATAGAGACTGACAATATCTCAGAGGTTGTTTCCAAAATTAATGGAACCTTGAGAAAAAATTTAGAGGTTTTACTTTCTGGAAGAAAAGTTTTTTTTGAAAATGCCATTGAGTTTGAAATAAAAAAAGCTGAGAATGTAGCTATAAAAAAAGAGCTTTCTTTGCCCAAAATACTCTCTTTAGCCATTGCAGATTCTGTTAACCCCTGTGCTTTAGCAGTTTTAACTTTAATTTTGTTGGCAATTTTGACTTTTAATCCAGAAAACAAAAAGAAAGTGCTCTTGGCTGGTTTTTCTTTCGTTTTAGCTGTTTTTTTAATGTATTTTGTTTATGGAATTTTAATCATAAAATTTTTCCAATTAATTCAAGCTTTAACTCCAATAAAAATTTATCTTTATAAAATTCTTGGAATAGGAGCCATAATTTTGGGAATTTTAAATTTAAAAGATTTTATAAGATACAAACCCGGAGGTTTCTTAACTGAAATGCCTCTCTTTTTAAGACCAAAAGTAAAAAAAATAATTTCTGGAGTAACTTCAGAAAAAGGAGCTTTTTTTGTGGGACTTTTTGTGACATTATTTTTGCTTCCTTGCACGATTGGACCCTATGTAATTGCAGGTGGAATTTTATCTTCTCTTGAAATTTTAAAGACATTACCTTGGCTTTTTTTGTATAATTTAATTTTTGTCTTTCCGATGGTAGCTATTACTCTTTTTGTTTATTTTGGATTAACTAAAATTAAAAATGTTGCTGAATGGAAAGACAAAAACATAAAATATTTACATTTAATAGCAGGATTGGCAATTTTAGCTGTGGGAATAGCTATGGTTTTTGGTTAAAAATTTAAAGTATGGAAATTATAAAAAGAAAAGATTATGTGTTAGTAGTGACAGAGGACGGAAAGAAATATTTGTTGCAAGTAAAAGAGAGACTTTTTCATACTCATAAAGATTATTTTGATTTAAAAGAGTTAATAGGAAAAAGATATGGCGAGAAAATTTTAGGTAAAAAGGGACATTTTTTTTATATTTTAAAGCCCACAATTTTTGATTTTTTAATTAAAATAGAAAGAAAAACCCAAATAATTTATCCCAAAGAAATAGGATATATTCTGTTAAAGTTAGATATAAGAGAGGGTAAAAAAGTTTTAGAATGCGGAACAGGATCAGGAGCCTTAACCTGTGCTTTAGCTTATATGGTGGGTAAAGAAGGAAAGGTTTTTTCTTATGAAAAAGAAGAAAAATTTTTGAAATTGGCTCAAAAAAATCTCAAAAAATTAAATCTTTTAGATAGAGTGGAGTTAAAACACAAAAAAGTGACAGATGAATTTGATGAAAAAAAAGTAGATGCAGTCTTTTTAGATGTAAAGGAGCCCTGGGAGTTAATAAAACCTGCCTGGAAATCTTTAAAAGGAGGTTGTCCTTTGGGAATTTTGGTGCCAACTACAAATCAAGTGTGTTTTTGCTTGAAAGAATTGAAAGAACAAAATTTTGCAAACATTGAAGTCCTTGAGATTTTTTTGAGAAATTATAAAATAAACCCAGAAAGGTTGAGACCAGAAGATGAAATGATAGCCCATACAGGTTTTCTTATTTTCGCTCAAAAACTTTTAAATGACAAAGAAAATTTTCAGCAAAATTGAAGAAAGGGAAATTAGTGAGGCAATTTGTAATGAGTTTTTTAAAGACCTCAGAGGTTTTCTTTATTGTGATGTTATCATTGTAGGAGGGGGACCTGCGGGATTGGTTGCTGGTTGGAAGTTGGCAGAAAAGAAAGTAAAAACCTTGCTTGTTGAAAGAAACAATTATTTAGGAGGAGGTTTTTGGAGTGGAGGTTATTTTTTTAACAAGCTTACTTTTAGAAAACCTGGAGAAAAAATCTTAAAAGAATTAGGGGTTTCTTTTAAAGAATACAAAAAAGGGCTTTTTGTAACAGATAGTCCTTTGGCTTGTAGTAAATTAATTGCAAAAGCTTGTGAAGCAGGATTGAAATTTTTAAATTTAACTTTTCTTGAAGATATCATTTTAAAAGAAAACAAAGTCAAAGGAGTGGTAATTAATTGGACAGCAGTAAATTATTTACCAAAAGAAATAAGTTGTTTAGATCCGCTTCCTTTGGAATCTCGCTTGGTAATTGATGCTACAGGGCATGATGCTTTGGTGTCAAAAAAATTATCAGAGAGAGGATTGATAAAAATTTCAAATTTTGGAGTTTTGGACATAAAAACTTCTGAAGATTTGATTTTAAAATACACAAAAGAAATTTTTCCAGGTTTAATTGTATCTGGAATGAGTGTCGCTACAGTTTTTGGTCTTCCCAGAATGGGACCTACTTTTGCTTCAATGTTACTTTCTGGAGAGAAAGCGGCAAAAATTGCTTTAAAAAAATTGAAAAAGTGAAAGATTTTTTAGGAAAAAAAATTCTTGTCACTGCAGGCCCTGTTTGGGTAGCTATAGACGAAGTTAGAGTAATTACCAATATTTTTAGAGGAAATTTGGGTTTTTTATTGGCAAAAGAAGGAGCAAAGAGAGGAGCAAAAGTAACTTTACTTTGGGCCCAAGGAGGAATGTCTTTACCAAAAAAATTGCCTCAAAATCTTAAAGTAATTCCTTTTAAATATTTTGATGAGCTTTTTAAACTAATGAAGAAAGAAATTAAATCAAAAAAATATGATATTGTTTTGCATTCTGCTTCAGTAGCAGATTTTAAACCAAAAAAATGTTATTTTGGAAAAATTAGTTCAAAAAAAGATCTTATTTTACATTTAGAACCTACAATTAAAATTGTAGATTATATTAAAAAATGGGATCCAAAAATTTTTTTAGTGAAATTTAAATTGGAGGCGAGATTAAAGAAAAAAGAGCTAATAGAAAGGGCTTTTGAGAGCATGCTAAAATCAAAAGCAGATTTGATAGTTGCTAATGATCTAAAAAATATAAAAGAAAAAAAACATTTAGCTTTTATTATTGATCCTCAAAAAAACATTGTCTCTTGTCAAACAAAAAAAGAAATTGTGAAAAAACTTTTTCTTATTTTAAAAAAGAAAATCTAACATTTTCTCCTTCTTTTTAATTCTTGGATAATTTCTGCAAAGGAAATGTTTTTTTGAACAAGTAATACAAAAAGGTGGTATAACAAATCGCAACTTTCTTCAATCAGTCGTTTTTTTGTTTCTTTTTTTGAAGCTTGTAATACCTCTTCTGATTCTTCTTTAACTTTTTCTAAAATTTTAAAAAGTCCCTTTTTGAAAAGAAAAGCGGAATAAGAATTTTTGGGTAATTCTTTTTTTCTTTTAACTATTAGGTTGTAAAGTTCCTCTAAAAATTCAAGATTTTTTTGATTTTTAATTCCAAAACAAGAATACCTTCCAGTATGACATACTGGTCCTTTTGGCTTTACCAAAAGTAAAAGAGAATCATTGTCGCAATCTGAATAGATTGAAACTAAATTAAGAGTATTACCCGAGGTTTTTCCTTTTTCCCACAACTGTTTTCTACTTCTACTCCAAAATGTTACCCTTTTAGTTTTGAGCGTTCTCTTTAAGGCCTCTTTATTCATAAATCCTAACATAAGGACAGTTTTTGTTTCTATATCTTGAACTATAGCAGGGATGAGCCCTCCAAATTTCTCGAAATTTAATTTTTCAATACTAAATTTTTTCATAGATGTATTGGTAAATTTTTAGCAGACAAAAATTTTTTAAGTTCTCTTATATCTACTTTCTTTGAGTGAAATATACTCGCTCCGAGAACAGCATCAACTTGTGTTTTTTGAAAAACTTCTAAAAAATCTTCTTTTTTACCTGCTCCACTGGAAGCAATCACTGGTATATTTACCTTATCTGTGATGGCTTTCAATAATTTTAAATCAAATCCTCTTTGAGTTCCATCTCGATCTAAGCTATTCACTAATAACTCTCCTACTCCAAATGCTTCCATTTGTTTAGAAAACTCTATTGCATCAATCTCTGTTTTTTCTGTGCCACTTTTGATATAAATTTTCCAGCTTTCTTTTTCTTTTTTTGCATCAATAGAAACGACAATACATTGAGAGCCAAAATATTTTACAGCTTTTTTAATAAAATTAGGATTTCTAACCGCACCAGTTCCAATAGAAACCTTGTCAGCCCCTGCTTTAAGAAGATTTCTTATATCTTCAATAGTCAAAATACCACCACCTACTGTAAAAGGAATATTAATTTCTTTAGCAATTTTTGAAATTAGATTATAAAATGGTTTGCGGTTTTCAATAGTGGCAGTAATATCAAGAAATAAAAGCTCATCGGCTCCCATATTAGAATATCGTCTTGCAAGCTCAATGGGATCACCAATATCACGCAATTTTTTAAATTTTATGCCTTTAACCACCCTACCATTTTTTACATCAAGACAAACGATAATTCTTTTTGCTAAATTACTTTTGAAAGCAATCTTTTTTTGAGCTTCTTTTAAATCAATTTTACCCTCATATATTGCTCTCCCAACAATGGCGCCAAACGCACCTTGTTTTTTCAACATTTCTAAATCTCTCAAAGAGGAAATACCTCCTGCTACGATAGTTTTAAATCCCTCATTGATAAATTTTTTTGCTAAATTCAAATTTGGACCTCCAAGTAAACCGTCTTTTGAAATGTCAGTTACAACAAGAAAAGAAACCCCAAGTTTTTTAAGAAAACGCACAAAATCTGAAATATTTTTTTTACTTTTTTTCCTCCAACCTTGAGTAGCAATTTTTCCCTCTTTAATATCAATAGAAACGAGTATTTTAGAGTTTTCAAACTCTTTCAGTATATCACAAAGCAATTTTGGATTTTCTATTGCGATAGTACTTAAAATAATCCTCTCAATACCATTTTTAAGATATAATCTAACATCCTCTTTAGAACGTATTCCGCCCCCAACCTGAAGAGGAATATTAAGTGACCGGGAGATAGCAAGAATTTTCTTTAAATTCACTGGATATCCTGCTTTGGCGCCATCTAAATCTACTATGTGTAAAAGTTTGGCTCCTTTTTTCTCAAAATCTTTCGCAACCTCAACAGGATTATTTCTGTATACAATTGGGTTATTAAAATCACCCTTAATAAGGCGCACGCATTTTCCATCCATAATATCTATTGCAGGTATTACTAACATAGTTTTCCTTTGGTAGAAGGTAATATATTTTTACCTTTTTCATTTTGAGATATGGCAAATCTCATTGCCCTGGCAAAGGATTTAAAAATAGCTTCTATAATGTGGTGTTCATTGCGACCGTATTTTACATTGATGTGGATATTTGCCTTAAGATTATCAGACAAGGCCTTAAAAAAGTCCTCAAAAAGTTCAGTTGGCATATCTCCAATTTTCTCTCTTTTAAAAGAAACATTCCAAACAAGATAAGGCCTTCCTCCTAAATCAATTGCTACCTCTGCCAAGGTCTCATCCATAGGTAATAGAGAAAACCCATACCGTTCTATGCCCTTTTTCTCACCCAGAGCTTTGGATAGGGCTTTACCCAAACAAATTCCTATATCTTCCACAGTGTGGTGTTCATCTATATAAATATCCCCCTTTGCTTTAATGGTAATATCAATAAGTGAATGTTTAGAAAAAAGTGCCAGCATGTGATTTAAAAAATTAATTTCGGTATCTATTTTGTACCTGCCCATTCCATCAAGATTTACAGAAACTGTAATATCAGTTTCTGTGGTTTTGCGTTTGATTGTAGCAGTTCTTTTTTTCATATTTTTTTGGTTAATATTGGTTTGATAGTTCTATAAAAATTTCCATTGGTCTTCATTTTAATGAAAGGAAGACCGATATTTTTTGCAAATTCTCTATCACTTTCTCTATCTCCACAAACAAAAGAAGCAGATTTATCAATATTTGCCACTTTCAAAAATTCTTCCACCAATCCTGTTTTTGGCTTCCGACAATTACATTTTTCATCTGGAAGGTGAGGACAAATAAAAATTTTCTCAAATGTGATACCTTTTTGTCGAAAAATTTTTAGCATTTTTTCTTGGACCTTTTCAAATTTCTCTTTAGGGAAAGAAGGAGATCCTAAACCATCTTGATTGGAAACCATAATTAGCAAGTATCCTTTCTTTTTTAACTCTTGAAGACCTTTTATTACACCATCAAGAATTTTAAGTTTGTTTAAACTATCTACCTGAAAGGTATCTTGCGGTTCTTTAATGAGAGTGCCATCTCTATCCAAAAAGGCATATTTCTTTTTTTTATTTTTTAGGACTACCTTTTTGTAGACATCAATGAATTTTTCCATTTCTTCCACCTGGCCAATAGTTAGACGAAGAGTATTTTGGATATTCGGCTGATTTTGGGGTCTTATCAATATGCCATTTTTTGCCAGAAGTTTTGCAACCTTTTGTGGATTGTCTGGACGAAATAAAATAAAGTTTGCCGAAGAAGGAAAATATTCTACGTTATTCTCATTAAAGAATTTTTCTATTAGTGGTTTTGCTTTTTCCATTACCTCTTTAACATAATTTTTCATATCTTCTATATTTTCAAGTGCTACAGAGGCTCCAAAGTATGCCATCATATTTACATCATAAGGTCCTCGGACTTTGAGCATTTCTTTGATATATTCTGCTTTTGCTATAACATATCCAATCCTAAGAGAAGCCAAACCAAAAGCTTTTGAGAATGTTCTGGTAATGATGATGTTTGAATATTTTTTAAAAAGCGAGACAGCACTAATTCCGGAAAATTCAAAATAGGCCTCATCAATATATACAATTTTTCTTTTTGCCTTTTTTGCGATTTTTTCAATAAAAGAGATTGGAACAATCGTTCCTGTTGGATTATTGGGATTGCATATTACAATCAGCTTGGTTTTTTTGTCAATTAAATCAAGAACTTCTTTTAATGGAAAAGCAAAATTGTCTTTTTTGTAAGAAGGAGAAAAAACCTTATTGCCAATAATTTTTGCACATTGGAAAAACCTTGAGAAAGATGGTTTGGGTATAATTACCTTATCTCCTTTTTCAGTAAATGTTCTAAAAATAAGATCAATTCCTTGATCAGATCCATTGGTAATCATCACTTGGTTTGTTTTTACGCCGGCATAATTTGCAATTTTTTTCTCTAAGTCAAAATATTCTGGATATACCTGTAATTTCTGATTTTTTACAAACCTTTCCAATGCCCTTACAATTTTATCTGACAAAGGTTTGGTTCTCTCATTAAAATCTAAAAGCATCCCACTAAAAGCACGCCTTCCTTTAAGCGGAGGATTATAAGGTTTCATAGCGTAATTGCATTGCCTTTTTGTGGCCTTCAAGACCTTCTTGTAAAGCCATAATAGATACAATTGGCCCTAAATTTTTCGCCCCTTGTTTTGTAATCTCCTGAAAGGTTATTATTTTCTGAAAACTACTTACAGAAATACCTCCAAATACACGGGCATAACCATAGGTAGGCAGTGAGTGATTAGTTCCTACTGCATAATCACCTGCAGATACTGGAGAGTAGGGTCCTAAAAATACAGAACCCGCGTTTTTAATACTTGAAATATACTTTCTTGGATTTGTGGCATTTAACACAAGATGTTCAGGAGCATATTGGTTAGAAAAGGCAATTGCTTCTTCAATAGAATCAACAATCATAATAAAACCATTACCCAGGGCTTTTCTTGCAATTTCTCCTCTGGGTAGTTCTTTCATTTGCTTTTTTAGTTCAACTAAAATCTCATCTGCTTTTTTGTTAGAGGTTGTAACAAGAATTGCTATTGAGTCAGTGTCATGTTCTAATTGGGATAAGAGATCACTTGCCACAAAATCGGCTCTGGCTTTTTCATCAGCAATAATTAATATTTCTGTAGGACCAGCAGGCATATCAATAGCACTACCTTCAGGATCAATTGAAACTAACATTTTAGCTAAGGTTACATATTTGTTCCCTGGACCAAAGATTTTATCCACTTTTGGTATACTCTCTGTGCCAAAGGCAAGAGCAGCAATTGCTTGAGCACCACCAATTTTAAAAATTTTTGTAATTCCGCAAAGCTTTGCGGAAAACAAAATAATATCTGCTACCTTTCCTTCTTTCGTTGGTGGGGTAACGAGGACAATCTCTTTACAACCAGCAAGTTTTGCTGGAATAGCCAACATTAACACTGTAGAAGCCAAAGGAGCAGTTCCTCCGGGAATGTACAAACCTACTTTTTCAATTGGCCTCATTTCTGTAAAACAATAAACACCATCCATAGTTTCAATTTTTTTGGGTTTAGATAGTTGTAATTTGTGGAATTTTTTAATATTGTAGGCCGCTTTTTGAAAGGCCTTTTGAATGTCTTGTGGTATACGTTTTGTGCTTTCTTCAATTTCTTTTTCTGTTATTTCAAAAGAAGAAAGATTTATATTGTCAAACTTTGCAGTAAATTCTAAAAGAGCTTCATCACCTCTATTTTTAACTTCAGCCAAAATATTTTTGACAACAGGTAAAATGTCGTCAAAACAGATTGGTTTTCTTTTGCAAAGATTTTTCAAGGAAATACCGTTCAGTTTTTTGAAATAATATCTTTTCATAGGTCTTTGGCTAAAAATTTATTGGTAAATTCGGTTTTTTCTTTACTTTTAAAGGGAGACTCTATTAATAAGGCCTTAGAATCAAACAATGTTTTTATAGGTTTTAATTTATTTTCTCTCAGTGTCTTTCCGGTTTGGGTTAGATCACAGATTGCGTCTGCCAAACCAAGAAGAGGAGCAATTTCAACCGAGCCTTTTATTTCAATGATAGAAGCACTTATTTTTTGCTGTTCCAAAAACTTACGTAAACTGTTTGGATAAGAAGTTGCAATACGTTCTCCTTCTAAATCTTTCGTTTCTTGGATTGGAGAGTTTAAAGGCACTGCGATCACCAAACTACACTTTCCAAAATCAAATTGCTTTATTACTTTAACCTTAAAATCTTTCTCATATAACAAGTTAGCACCAACAATACCAAAATCAACTGCTCCATATTGGACATATTGGGGAATATCACTGTGTCGGACATACAAAATCTCTACCGGGGCATTCTTACAAGAAACAATCAGTTTTCTTACATCCTCTTTTGAAAACTCTAAACCTAAAGATTGGAGATACTCAACACTATCTTTTTTTAACCGTCCTTCTTTTTGAACTGCAATTCTAATTGTTTTCCGCTTCATAATAATTAGAAAAATAAGAAACTATTTGATTGATTGGTATTGTTTTTTGTTTTCCGTTTTTCAATTGTTTAATAGTAATTTCCTGCCTTTCCCTTTCTTTAGGTCCTTGAATAACAACAAAAGGAATTCCTTTTTTATCAGCAAACCTAAATTGCTTTGATAATTTGTCTGGTTCAAAGTAAATTTCAGTAGCAATATTAGCTTCAATAAGTTTGCGATATATTTGCAATGCTTCTTTGATAGTATTTTTATCAAAGATAGTTACAAGAACTTGCGAGGGAAAACTACGAACATTAACAATTTTTAGTTGTTCAAGTAAAAACATAATTTGTTCAAATTTAAAGGAAATCCCCACCCCTGAAAAATTTTTATTAGAAAACAAACTACAAAGGTTATCGTAACGACCACCAGCACAGATAAAACCAAAATCATCCTCTTTAGTTACTACTTCAAAAATGAGTCCGGTATAATAATTAATACCTCTCGTCACTGTTGGGTCAATTTGGAGATTTTTTTCTGGAATACCGAGATCATTACAATAAGATAAAAATTCTTTTAATTCGTCTGGACGGTATTTAGAAATTTTTTCAAGGGTTTTCCTGTTCGTTTTTTCTGGTATAAGGGTTGAAACTATTGATTCGGCATTTTTTATACCCATTGTTTTTAATTTGGAAATCACCTCTTTTTTGCCAATTTTGGTGATTTTATTAATAAGACGAATAACCGTAGGACTCTCATTTTGATTAACACCAAAAGATTTTAAAATAACATTCATCAAACTTCTTGAATTTACTTTTATTATGATGTTGGGAAGACCTAATTTTTCAAAAACTGAAACAATAATTTTTGCCATTTCTGCCTCACAGATAAGACTTTTGGAACCAATGATGTCAACATTGCATTGGTAAAACTCACGTAAACTGCCTTTTTGTTGTTTTTCAGTCCGCCAAACTCGTTGAATTTGATAACATTTGAAAGGAAAAGATAACTTTTGATAATTTGTTGCAATAAAACGAGCCAGAGGTACTGTCAAGTCATACGGAGAATACCCAAATTGTTCAAAAGTTTTACGGATAATTTCCATAACAGCATTCCACCGCATCATCCTTTGAGGTAGAAAATTGCACATTTCTTTAAGAATTGTCGGTTGAATTTTCTTCATAGGTTTTTGTTGTAAAAACTGGTTATAAAAAAATAAATAAAATAAAAAACCTTTTTTCTTTGGATGGGTGGCTACTTTTTGAAGATTTAAGTTTATTTTAGACGGTCAAGCACAAGTTTGTAGCCACCCGTCCCATGATGGAACCAATGAGCTACCCGGCTGACAGTGGTTATACTTGAACCAGTTCTTTTGCTGATTTCCCGATAGGGAAGATTATCTCTTACCATTTTGGCCACTTGAAAACGTTCTATCATTGCTTTAATTTCAGATAAGGTACATAAATCACGAAAGAATGCTCTACATTCTTTGATTGATTTGAGCGACAAAATTGCCTCAAAAAGTTCATCTGCCTTTTTTGTAGTGAGTTCTTTTTCCATAGCAATGTATTAATACATTAATACGTTAAAACAATATATCAAAATTGTAAATGGATGTCAAGAACCTTCAAAATTTAAAATTTCAAATAAAGTTTGACAATGATTTTTAAAGAGATATAATGAAATTGCAGAGGGAAAAATAGTTCTGAAATGGGAATATTTGATAAAAAAGATCAATATACCAGGTCAGAATTAAGGGCATTGTTAAGAAAGGCTTCAGGTAAAATTCCAGGTTCTAACTCTTTTTTTAATAGAAATCAAAGAGTGGCTTTAGAAAAAGAATTTGGCAAAGAATACGGAAGCTACATTACCAAGGAAGACGCTAAAAGACTATTAAGAGATTTGAGAAAGCAAAAATCAAAAACCTCAAATTTATCTCAAAGAGTAAAAATAGATAGAAAAATCAGATATCTCAAAGAATTTTTTGGGATAAATAGATTTTAAATTTTATATTCTATGAGTATTCATCCGATTGATTATCGTTATGGTTCTCAGGAAATAAGAGAAATTTTTAAGGAGGAAAAGAAATTGGAATATCAGTTAAAAGTAGAAAGTGCTCTTTCCGAAACATTAGCTGAATTTGGAATAATTCCTAAAAGCTCTGCTCAAATTATAAAAAAAAGAGCTAATTTAAAATTTGTTAAATTAAAAAGGGTAAAAGAGATTGAAAAAAAAGTAAAACACGAAGTGGTAGCTTTGGTTTTGGCTTTAAGTGAAGTTTGTGGCAAAGCTAAAAAATATGTTCATTTGACAGCAACAAGCTATGATATTTTAGATACCGCTTTGGCTTTGCAATTAAAAGAAGCAACTAAAATTTTACTTAAAAAAGGCAAAAAATTATTAAAAGTTTGTCTGAAAATTTGTCAGAGCTATAAAGATTTAATAATGGTAGGAAGAACCCATGGTCAACATGCTCTTCCTATAACTTTGGGTTTTAAATTTGCAAATTTTACTCACCAAATAGGGGAAAGTTTAATAAGAATAAGAGAAAATCAAAAATATATTTTGGGAAAATTTTCCGGAGCGGTAGGAACACAAGCTTCACAAAGAATTTTAAATTTGCCTGAAGATTTTGAAGATAAACTTTTAAAAAAATTGGATTTGAAAAAAGCTGAAATTTCTACTCAAGTAGTTGCTAGAGAAAATTTAGCCAGGGTTTTGGCAGATATTGTAATTTTAGCTGGCACTTTAGAAAAAATAGCCAAAGAAATAAGGAATTTACAAAGAACAGAAATTTTTGAAATTGCGGAACCCTTTTCTGAAAAACAGGTAGGTTCTTCTGCAATGCCTCAAAAAAGAAATCCTTGGCAATCAGAAAATATTTGTAGTAATGTAAAGATAATAAGGAGTTGTATTTTGCCTTGTTTGGAAAATATTGCTTTAGAACACGAAAGAGATCTTACAAACTCTGCTGCAGAAAGAACAATTTTACCAACCATATTTGTTTTAATGGATGATATTTTAGAAAGAATGACAAAAATTTTGGAAAATTTAGATGTTTTTCCAGAAAATATGGAAAAAAATTTAAAATTGAGCAAAGGAAGGATTTTTGCTGAAGCTATTTTGTCCCAATTGGTAAAAAAAGGAGCAGAAAGACAAAAAAGCCATCAACTTTTAAAAGAGCTTTCTTTTAAGGCAGAGAGAGAAAAAAGAGAATTTAAAGAAGTTTTGATGGAAAGCAAAGAAATTCAAAAATATTTAAGTCAAAAAGAGATAGAAAAGGTCCTCCAACCAGAAAATTATTTGGGTTTTGCCATCAAAAAAACAGAAAAAATAATAAAAAAATGGAACTCATTTCTCAGACAAATTTGCCTTTAAAATTATTAAAGAGAGGAAAAGTAAGAGATATTTATGAATTAGATGAAAAAAAGCTCTTGATAGTCTCTACAGATAGGATTTCTGCCTTTGATGTCGTTTTGCCCAATTTAATTCCTTTTAAGGGAATAGTTTTAAATTTGTTATCTATTTTTTGGTTCAAGAAAACAAAAAAAATTATTGAAAACCATTTAATTTCAAGTGATTTTAAAAAATTGCCATCTCAATTGAAAAAATTTTCTTTTTTAAAAAATAGATTTCAAATCGTAAAAAAAACAAAGCCTATTTTAGTAGAGTGCATTGCGAGAGGATATCTTTCAGGTTCTGCTTGGAAAAGCTATTTAAAAAATAGAGAAATTTGTGGGATAAAATTGCCCCCAGGATTGAAAGAATCACAAAAACTTCCCGAACCAATTTTTACTCCCACTACTAAGGCTTTTGAGGGTCATGATAAAGAATTGAGTTTTAAAGAATTAGAAAATTTGGTAGGAAAAAAATTAGCCTTAAAATTAAAAGAAATTAGTTTGAAAATTTATCTTTTTGCTTTTAAATTTCTTCAAAAAAAAGGAATTATTCTTTGTGATACCAAATTTGAATTTGGATATTTTGGTAAAAAACTAATTTTAATTGATGAACTACTTACTCCAGATTCTTCAAGATTTTGGGAGAAAGAGAAATATCAAGTTGGCAAAAGCCAAGATAGCTTGGATAAACAATTTGTTAGAGATTATTTAATTAAAATCAATTGGCCTAAAAAACCTCCTGCCCCTACTTTACCAAAAGAAATTGTAAAAAAGACCTCTCAAAAATATATTGAAATTTTTGAAAAAATCACAGGGAAGACTTTTAAAAAGTTGTGAAAAAATTTTTAACTTTTATATTTTTAATCTCTCTATCAGGAGTGTTAGGAATATATTTTTATTCTCATTTTTTTAAGGTTAAACCTGATATTAAAAATAAAAACCAACCTATTTTTCAAATAAAATCAAAAAAACGCTTTTATCCAAAAGGAGAACTTTCAAAACCAAGGCTAACTTTTTCTCAAATAAATTATAGTTTTTTTCCTCAAACTTATGAAAATTTAGGATATTCTTTGCCTCTAAATAAATTACCTGAAAATTACCAGAGAGACATTGAAGAAAAATTTGGTAAAAAATTGACCCAAAAACAAAAAGAAATTTTGCTCAAAAACGGAGTTTTAATTTTGCCTCAAAAAAAATATGAATCCTTTGAGGATGCTTTTTCTTTTTTGAAAAGAAAAAATATTCCTATTTTTATTACTTCTGATTCTATTTTGAATTTAATTTATGTTGAATTTGACGAAATTTTAAAACATCTGGAGAATGAAAAATTGTCTTTAATGCTCAAAGCGTTTTTGGAGGGGACAATAAGAGAAGCTTTAATCCAATATGAAAGTTTTCAAGATTCACAATTAAAAGAGTTGGCAGGAAAAAACCTGGCTTATTTAAGTGTTGCTATGAAATTGTTAGAGCCAGATTATGAAATTCCAAAGTTTGTTTCAAAAGAAGTGACAAAAGAGCTTGAAAGAATTCAACAACACGAAGGTTTTTTCAAATCAGAAATTTTTAGTTTGGATTGTCCAAAAGAATGTTTAAAATTGGCTTTTCCTCAAGAAAGATGTTCTCAGCAAATAAAAGACAAAAAGGTGTTTTATCAAGGAAAATTGTGGGATTCTTTAAGCTTTTATAAAGAAATTTGCACTAAAAAATGTTATTGTGAAGATTATTCTCAATATCTTCCTATAGGTCATTATACAAGTTCTGAAAAATTAAAAAGGTATTTTAAGGCAATGACGTGGCTTTCAAGAATGACTTTTAAAATAAGAGGAGAAAATTGGACAAAACAAGCTATTTTACTTTCAGATGTAGTAAAGTCAGCAAAAGTAAAATTTGAAGATAAAGAATATCCTGCTTATGAAATCTGGCTAAAACTTTACACCATTAATGGATTTTTTAGTGGTAATTTAGATGATTTAACCTTTTACGATTATGATTTGGCAATTAAAAATGTTTTTGGTTATGGATTTGATGAAGAGGAAATTTTAAAGAGAGCCTCAATAAAAGATCTTCAAAACGAAATTTTAAAATTAAAAGGCTCTAAAATTTTGGAAGGAATTGAAATAGATTTGAGCGGGAATTTGAAAGATTTAACTCAGGGTTTAAGATTGTTTGGCCAAAAATATAATTTGCATTCTCAAATTTTAGAAAATTTGGTTTACAAAAATGTAGGTCCTAATTTAGATTCTCCTTATTATGAAGAAGTTTTAGATTTTTGTATTGCAACAAATATTTGCTCTCAAAAAAGAGAGTTTTATTATTCTTGTGAAAATATGGAAAAAGAGAAGACAAAATACTGGAACGAAATTTGTTTTACTGCTGTTCGATATTTTTGCGAAAGATCTTGTTCAGAAACTACTTCTTTAGAGAGGATAAAAAAGCTTTATTCTGTATGTAGACTTTTGCCTTCTAATTTAGATATTGCTTATGTTTTGGGTTCTGAAAAAGCACAAGAAATTTTAGACAAATATTTTGTTACAGACTATTGCGACTATAAAAATAAAGTTAAAGAGCTTAAAAATTCTGTAAATTTTTTTACCCCAAAAGAATGGACAAAAAATTTATACAATAGCTGGCTTTGGCTAATTCAACCTCTTTTAAAAGAAAAACCTCAAGGTTATCCAAATTGGATGGAAAGTGAAATTTGGAAATTAAAAGAGTTAATTACAGCTTTAGCCTCTTTTGCTCAATTAAGACACGATACCATTTTAGATGTAAAACAAGACTATAGCTGGACTGGAAGGTTAAAAAATATTGATGGCTATGTAGAACCAAATCCAGGATTGTTTGCTAGAGGGAAATATTTGGTGGATTTTTTAAAAGAAATCTTGAAAGAAAAAGATTTGCTGACTTTTAAAACCGAATTTGCTTTAGAAAAAACCTCTGAAATGTTGGAAAAATTAAAAGAAATATCAGAAAAAGAGTTAGAAGGTAAAGATTTAACAGAAAAAGATTACGATTACATAAAAAATATTCCTTCAACATTTAATTCAATATTGGAAAGTTTAGCTGTTGATTTAAAAAAAGAATCTTTCAAAAGTCAATTGGTACAAAATATTTATACAGATTCAAACACAAAGAGGGTTTTGAAATCAGGAATTGGGAAGATAGACTGGGTTTTGGTAATTCATAAATCAAAAAAAGAAAAAATGAGAATTGCTGTAGGTCCAATTTTTAGCTACTATGAATTTTTATGGCCAACGAAAGATAGATTGACAGATGAAAAATGGGAAAAAGAAGTTTTAGAAAAAATGCAAAGATTTATTTTCTATTCAGAAGCCAATATTGAAAGTGCCAAATCTCCTTATATTGGAAAATAAAAATTTTTAGTTTAAAATTGACAAGATTTTTTTGTAAAAATCCTTTGCTTTTTCTAATTCTTTTTTTCCTTTTTCAGTAATTTTATAAATTCTTTTTCTGTCTTTTATTTTACTCTTTACAAATCCTTTTTCTTGAAGACGATACAACACTCTATAAGGAGTGATTTTTCCTGGTTTGAAATTAAATTTTTGTTCAATCAATTTTGGAATTTGCCAAGCATGGATTTCTTTTTCTTTTAAAATAGAAAGAATGTAAATCCAGAGATTGTCAATGGTATTTAATTTTTTAAGTCTTTCAAAAGGAAGCATAAAAAATCTTGACAAATTATTTTACTTTAGTAAAATATTTGCAGAAGGTAAAATAAAACCAAAACTACTCTAAAAAATAATAAAAATTATGTCAAAACAAATCAAGGTTGCCATAGCAGGAGTAGGAAATTGTGCTTCAAGTCTAATTCAGGGAATTTTTTATTATAAAGATGTTAAAGATGAAAAAGAATTAATTCCTGGTTTAATGCACAATGTTTTGGGAGGTTATAAAATTTCAGACATAAAAGTAGTTACAGCTTTTGATGTAGACAAAAGAAAGGTTGGAAAGGATTTGTCAGAGGCAATTTTTTCTGAGCCAAATTGCACAAAAATATTTTGTAAAAAAATTCCTAAATTAGGAGTAAAAGTAAAAATGGCTCCAGTTTTAGATGGAGTGGCAAAGCATATGAAAGAATATCCTGAAGATAAAACTTTTTTGGTTGCCAAAGAAAAACCAGTAGATGTTGTTAAAGAACTTAAAAAATCAGGAGCAGAAATTTTAATTAACTATTTACCAGTAGGCTCTCAAAAAGCAACAGAATTTTATGCAAAATGCGCTTTGAGAGCAAAAGTAGCTTTTATTAATGCTATACCTGTTTTTATTGCTTCTAACAAAGAGTGGGCAGAAAAATTTGAAAAGAGAGGAGTTCCTTGTATTGGAGATGATATAAAAAGTCAGGTAGGGGCAACAATTGTTCATCGCACCTTAAGTTATCTTTTCAGCCAGAGAGGAGTGATTATTGATAGATCATATCAATTAAATTTTGGAGGAAATACAGACTTTCTCAATATGCTTTCTCGGGAAAGATTAAAATCAAAAAAAATTTCAAAGACTGAAAGTGTTGAATCTCAGCTTTCAAAACGTCTTAGCTATGATAATCTCCATATTGGACCTTCAGATTGGGTGCCTTGGTTAAAAGATAATAAAATTTGTTTCATTAGGATTGAAGGAAGAAAATTTGGAAATGTGCCTGTGGAGTTAGAACTTAAATTATCTGTTGAAGATTCTCCAAATTCAGCAGGTTGTATGATTGATGCTATTAGAATGGCAAAATTAGCTTTAGATCGAAAAATTGGTGGCGTTTTAATTTCTCCTTCTGCTTATTTTATGAAACATCCTCCACAACAATTTCCTGATGAAAAAGCCAGAGAAATGGTTGAAGAATTCATTAAAGGTCAAAGAGAGCGCTAATTGCTGCGCAACTTTACAACTTACAACTGACAACTAACAACTGATGAGAAAATTTAGATTTTTAGAATGGAAAGTTTATAAAGATGCTAAAGAATTGTTTTCGTTGTTATTGAAAATTGTGAAGAGGTTGCCAAGAGAATATCGTTTTGAATTAGGAAGCCAAAATGAAGTTTTATCTGCAGTTGATGTTTTAAAAGATAATAAATTTATTACAAAAAAGGAGTTTGATAAAATATTTAAAAAGATAGATGAAATTTCAAATCAATTAGGAGGTTTCAAAAAGGTTGTAAGGTTATAAGTTGTAAGTTGTAAAGTTATAAGTTTTTAGTTGTAGGTTGTTTAGTTGTAAAGTTAAAATTATGGAGCCTTTTGAGAGATTTAAAAAATTAAATACTGAGGGAAATTTATGGATTTATGTTTTGAGTTTGGGAAAAGAAAATGTAGTGTGTGAGGAAGATTTGAGGAGATTAATTTTTGAAAAATTCGGTTTTTTACCTGGAAATATTTTGTTAAAAAGTGTTCTTTATCGCTTGAAAAGGAAAGGATATATTAAAACAGAAAAATTTAAAGGCAAAAAAGCTTATGTCACAACAGAGAAGGGAAAAGCACAAATAGAAAAAATGAGAAAGTTTGCTCAAGATTTGTTGCAAAAAATTTAATGAGAAGAAATCTTCCTTTAGCGATTCAGGCAGTTTGGTCAAGTGGTTTTAATTTAGTCTCTAGGATTTTACCTTCATATTTTGCTCAATTTGCCACAGCTTCTGAAATTAGCTTAATTTATTTACTTTATGCCTCAGCTAAATTTTTAGGAATACCCTGTGGTTGGCTTTCAG
Organism: uncultured Candidatus Saccharibacteria bacterium; assembly: GCA_964552375.1. Lineage (GTDB taxonomy): Bacteria > Patescibacteriota > Minisyncoccia > Minisyncoccales > CAZJYT01 > CAZJYT01. The sequence continues at coordinate 2,416 of CAZKFX010000015.1, read as the reverse complement.
ATAAAATTGGCAAAACCAAAACCTTATTTTTGGTATTTCTTTTGCTTCCTTTTTTAGCTATTTCTTTTACCTTTTCAAAATCTGTGATTTTCTTTGCTTTTATGTTTTTTTTAATAGGACTTTTGGGGAATTTTTATTATCCTTCAATTAATGCGGTTGTCACCATTTTTTTTGACCATAAAAAGACAGAGTACTTATTTAAATTAGAAAGTATGTATCAACTGGGAATGGTTTTAGGACCTATTATTGGAGGAGTAATAACTCTTAAATATGGAATTGATAAAGCTTTTTATACCTGGGCTGTTTTATCATTTTTAGGATTAATTTTGAGCACATTTCTCTTTAAGAAAGAAAGTTCTTTTAAGCCAAAAACAAAAATTAAAAAAATAAACTTAAAAGAATTTTTAAGTCAATTGGGAGAGAAAAAATTTGATTTTATTATTTTTTTAATTACTGGAAGTTTTTTAACCGGGCTTTTTGAGGCAATGTTTTCTTTGGCTCTTCCTCTTTATGCAACCAAAATTGGTTTTAATATCTCAAAAGTGGGATGGATAATAGGGCTTGGTTCTTTGGTGAGTATTTTTGGTTTGCTTTTTTTAGGAAAAAGGTTGGAAGGAAAAAGAAAAAAAATTTCTTTGATTTTAACCACATTTTTAGTAGGACTTTCTTGTGTTTTTCTAATTTTTATTAATTCTTTAATTGGAATTGTTTTCTTTTTAGGAATTTTCACTTTAGGGAGAGCAGGAGGCTTAAACATTACTCGCTCTTTTATTTCTGAAGTTCTCAATGAAAATTTAAGAGCAACTGGAATGTCAATAAGTGATTTTGCTCAATATTTGGGAAGAATTGTAGGTCCTCCTTTTGCCGGAGTTTTGATAGATAAAATTAATATTTTTGCTTCTTTTGGTTCAATTTCAATAATTTCCATTTTAGGAATAATTTTGTTAATTCTTTATCAAGAAAAGAAATGAAAATAGAATTCCATTTTTGCAAAAAGGTGCGGCAAAAAATTGGGATTTAATAAATAATAAAATTCTATGTTAAGAGCAATTGGAATTTATAGAGAGTTTAAATTAGCTGGCAAGCCAGGTCCTGATCAAAGAATTTTAGATTTAACAGCCAAAGAATTAGAAAAGAAAGGTTTTGAGGTTTTAACAAAAAAACCAGAAGACTTTTCGGAAAAAGAAAAGGCTGATTTAATCTTTACTATGGCCAGAGGAAAAGAAATTAATGAGATTTTAATGAAAAAAGAAAAAGAAGGAATTTTGGTGATTAATCCTCCAGAAGCAATTCGTTTTTCTCTTGATCGTAAATTGATTTATCAAAAGATGGAAGAATTGGGAGCTAATCTACCTGAAACGAAATTTTTTAAAACAAAAGAGATAACCTTTTCTCATTTGAAAGGAAAATCTATTTTGAAGCCAGCCACTCGTCATGAATTTTGGTTTATCGTTGAAAAAGAAGAAGATTTTCACAAAGCCATCAGTGAATACCAAAAAGAAGGGATTGAAGAAATTGTTGTTCAAGAATTTATTAATGGAAAACATCTAAAATATTATTTAATTGATCAAGAATTAATTTTACCAAAAAATGCCAAGAAGGAATTTTCAGCAAAAACAATTGCGGAAATGAAAAAGCAAGCTTTTTTAATCAGCAAAATTACTAACTTAAAAATTTTTGGTGGTGATTTTATAATTAGAGATGAGACTCCTTTTTTGGTTGACGCTAATGATTGGCCCTCAATGAGTTCAATTGAAGGATTTACTCAAAAAGAGGCAGCTTTTAAAATTGCCAATTTAATTGAAAGGGAATTTAATGCTCACAGAGAATTTCAGAAAGAAATTTAAAGGAGTTTCAATTAAAATAGGGGAGACCTTAGGAAAAACTGGTCTTTCTCCAAATTTTTTTACTTTTTTTGTTTTAGTTTTTGGTTTTGTCGGAGCTTATTTTATTTTTAAAGGTTATTTTAAATTAGCCATTTTTTTTATTTTAATTTCGGGGTTTTTGGATTTTGTTGATGGGGCGGTAGCAAAAGTTAACAAAAAAGAGACAAAATTTGGCGCTCTTTTTGATTCTGTAGTTGATAAAACATCAGAAATTTTTTGGTATATAGCCCTGGGATTTTACAATGAAAATTTTTGGCCTCTCATTTCTTTAGTCATAGCTACATTTATGCTTTCAAGTTATATTTCAAAACACGCTAAAGCCCTTGGCGGAAAATCAGGCGGAGGTTTAATTGAAAGAAAAGAAAGATTAATTTTAATTATTTTAGGATTACTTTTCCCAAAATATCTTTCTTCTTTCCTTTTTGCAATTTTCTTTCTTTCTCTTTTAACCTGCTTTCAAAGATTTTTTAGAAATTTTAAAATTCTCTCTATGAAATAAAAATTTCCAAATAAATAAAGTCATTTATTAA